>NZ_SMSC01000049.1:0-12072 GCF_004359955.1 Candidatus Thiosymbion oneisti | reverse complement strand
CCGCTTTCCGGGCTTCCGAGGTGCTGCAACCCAAGGCCCGCAAGCACGGGCGATTTCTTTCACAGTCTCTCCAGCGTGGGAACGCCGGCTTGTCCGCTCCCGCGGACCCAGCTCCTCGGTGCTGACAGGTGTTGGCGGTTAGCCGACCGAGGCGCTTAATCGACGTTGGAGCGTCAGATCCCTCCCCCGTCGGGACCAGGTCTGCTCCCACGCTGGAGCCTGAGGAGCCAGCCGAAACTACGAATCACACGAATCGGCGCGAATCCATTCGCGCTGATGCGCGTGATTCGTAGTTTTTCCTCACCGGAACGGGTTCCGTGGTGGGCGCGTCAGATCGAGGGATGGCCGGTTATTGCGGACCCAGGCGACCAGATCGTCGGTCGTCCGGAACGCCTCGGCGGTATCGAAGACACCGGCCAAGCGGCTGTAATAGCGCAGCAGCTGTTCGCGGGTCTTGTGCTCCGGATACCCGGAATCCTTGTCGAAGGCCATCGGCGCCTGGAGCAGATCAGGGGCGGTGTCGATACCAGCACCAGCAGCGTTCTTGGCTACCGGCATATCTCCGAGGCTGGCGGCTAGTGAGACAAAAGCTTGCGAGGTTGTCTCCTTTAACCCCATAACCTCTACCAGACGCAAGGCGCCCGATTGGGCCTGCGCGGCCGGCAGCCGCTCGCCCAACTTGCCCAGCGCCTTACCGAGCTCGCTGAGCTGCCACGGTTCGGTGATGGTGCCCATAACCTCTACCAGACGCAAGGCAACCGATTGGGCCTGCTCGGCCGGCAGCCGCTCGCCCAACTTGCCCAGCGCCTTACCGAGCTCGCTGAGCTGCCACGGTTCGGTGGTGGTGCCCATAATCTCTACCAGACGCAAGGCAACCGATTGGGCCTGCGCGGACGGCAGCTGCTTGCCCAATTCCCCCAGCACTTCACCGAGCTCGCTGAGCTGCCACGGCTCGGTGGTCGTGCTCATGATTTCTACCAGGCGCAAGGCACCATTCCGTGCCTGCTTGGCCGGCAGCCCCTCGCCCAATCTCCCCAGCCCCGCGCCGAGCTGGCTGAGTTTCTCTGGATCGGTGGTGGTGTCCATAACCTCCACCAGACGCAAGGCAACCGCCTGGGCCTGCGCGGCCGGCAGTCCCTCGCCTAATTTGCCCAGCGCCTCACCGAGCCGGCTGAGCTGCGACGGTTCGGCAGTTTTCTGCATGGAGGTAGAAATCAGTTCGGCAATCCTTGGCGCTCGTGCGGCGAAAGTATCCGGTGCCGATTGGTACACCAGGACCGCAAGCTTGGCTTGATAGGGTGTCGCCGGTTTATGACGAAACGCCAGATCGAGTGCCCTAGTGCGCAGGCCATGGTTCGGATCCAGGCCGAATAGGGATTGGGCCACCGGTTCCAAGTGTTCTTGCAACGCTTTGTGGGACTCTGTATCCGTAATGGACTGTTCGAGGAATACACGCTTCAGCCATGGACTGGCACTCGCCAACGTCCAGAGGTTGCGATACTCCTCGCCTGTGGGTTTATCGTTACCCGAACCGCCCCTGATCGCGGTCAGGATCCGCTGAGATTCTTGCCGTGCCTGCCATTCAAGGGCCTGATCGGTCCCGACCCAGGTCAAGACGACCAGCATGAGAAGCGGTAGCCACCGCAGGCTGCTGAATACCGCAAAGCGGCGGTAACCCGACCAACGGACCTTACCGGCTAGGGTCGCCCCCAGCAGCCGCAGTTGCTCCCAGGGCGAGAGCAAACTCCGCCAGTGCGACATCGAGGAACCAGCCCCCTCCAGTGCCTGGCGACGCTCTTTAAGCAAACGTTGCCAACGGTTGGCACGGCGATGGGCGGCGATCACGGCCCGGGCCAGATAATCGTGATACAGGGACCAGACGGGGGACTCGTCGGTGCCGTTACCGGCGCGACGCCGCACGATACCCTCCTGGTCCAGCACCGAGAGTACCCGGTCGCTCCGCTCCCTGCCGATCCCGGACGCCGCGGCGAGATCGGCCGCGGGAAGACTCCGGGCCTTGGGCGCGTCCGGGTCGCTGTCGTCGACGAGTTTCAACAGCAACGCCAGGGTTTGGGCCATGGTCAAACCGGCGGCACCTGCCGCGGCGCCCATGGCGTCTTCTACGTGGGCGGCCTCCAGGCCCTCAAGACCACCACGGCGCTCGTAGGCAGCGGTGTTGAGCACGGGCAGCCTGGTCAGGCCGCGAAACACCACCCGTGCTTGAATCGGCAAGATCCGGTGTTGTTCCGACAGATCATTGACCAAGCGGCGTTTCAGGGAATCCCAGCCGGCGTTCGGATGTGAGATCACCGGCTGGTCTTTTGATACCGGCACCGTCAAATCATCCAGCAAGACCCCAATAAATGCCGATTCGACCCGATCCAGGGCATAGCATTCGGGGTTTCCGAACCGCACCGCCTCCAATCCTGCGACCAGATCCCGGCGGGTGATGAACAGCAGGTGCAGAGATCCGCGCTCGATTTCCTGCTCGATGCGCTCCCAGACGGGATTAGCGGTAACCAGCCCATCGGCCTTGATCCAACGACCGTCGCGCAAAAAATGCTTCCGGTTGGCTACCTGGTAGTCGTCGAACTGGTCGAAGATCAGCAGCGGGATCCATCCCAGTTCCGTGCGGATACGCTTGAGCAGTGGTGATGATGGGGCAGACAACAACTGGCCGTGCAGCGCATCGCGATTCTCGATAGCGAGCTGTCGGCGCAGATCCTGACCAAGCTGGTGCCAAAAGGCGTCTACCAGGCGTTCCTGCAGGCTCTGCGCCCAATCGCCTCCATAGCTGTTGAGATAGATCGGCAGCATAGTCCGGGCCGGCCTCGCACCGGGGGGATCCAGCAACGCGGGGATCAGTCCGGAACGTACCAGGGCACTCTTTCCCGCTCCGGATTCGCCTTCCAGGAAGACCAGCGGTTGCGCAGTGACGGCCTCCGCCAGCCGGCGTAGCTCAACATCGCGGCCGCGCAGATGATCCGGGTTGTCCGGATCGATCAGCAGCCGTTCCGGTCGCAACAGCCGGGATTTGGACGCGAGTCCCCGTATGACGAGCCATATACCCCCTACCACCAGCAACAGGGAAAGCACAAGCACGACAGGAAGCCAAATAGCCGACGGCAGGCCGATCTGATCCAAAAGTCCCGCGCCGGACTTTTCGTCGGCCAGCAACAATATGGCAACACTGATGACTACGGAGACAATACCAGTGACTGCTGAGATGCCACCGAATAGGGTTTGGAGGGATTCGGTGCGAGACCTATTCATTAGAAGTGCCCAAGTTCCACTTTGACGCATGAAATGGTAACATGCTGATTCATAATGAATTTATAAAAAATCCAGAAAAATCGACGAGTTGGGCCAGAATGCGACAAGAGTAGAATTAGAACAATCCTGGGTGATTGGGTGCTGCTGGGGGAACCGGACGTGTTGCGGGTGCAATCCTGAATTATTTGGCATTGTCTGGAGGATTTGACGTGTTGCGTTCGACGCACCAAGGCTCGTTGATCTAGAGTCAGGCCAGTGCCGGCGTCTTAACGCAACCTACACCCAGATTTACCGCCGTGCTGCCTGCCCACGCAGACCTCGCTTTAAGTGTAGGTTGCGTTAGCCGCGCGGGGAGACGCCCGGGGGGCACGGCATCGAACGCGGCATAACGCAACACGACGTTCAAACAGAAAATCAACCGCCGGAGACGCAGGAGATCAGCCGCGGGACGCCGGATCAGCCTTCGTCCAGGAGCTCCAACCAGTGCACCACCGGGGTGTGGGTCGCGGCCTCCAGATGGAGCTGGCAGCCGACATTCGCGGTGGCGATGATGTCGGGCCCGCCCGCTTCGAGCGCCGCGATCTTGCGGTCTCTCAGTTGGCTTGAAAGCGCCGGCTGGGTCAGGGAATAGGTCCCGGCCGATCCGCAGCACAGGTGGGCCTCGGGTACGGGTGTGGGTACGAAACCGAGCCGGGTGAGGATGGGCTCCACCAGGTCGTTGAGTCCTTGTCCATGTTGCAGGGTACAGGGGGTGTGGAAGGCGACCTTGCGGCCCCGGCCCGGCTGGCCTAAGGGCTCCAGATCCAGCTCGGCAAATATCTCGACCGGGTCCCGCGCCAGCGCCGCTACCTGTGCCGCCTTGTCCGCATAGTGTGGGTCCCGGTGCAGCAGCTCGCCGTACTCCTTGACCATCGCCCCACAGCCGCTGGCATTGATCAGGATCGCCTCGGCGCCGGACTGGATCCGGGGCCACCAGGCATCGATATTGCGGCGCATGGCAGCGAGCCCTTCTGCCTGGGCATTCAGGTGATAGGCAGCGGCACCGCAGCAGCCTGCAGCAGGCGCCTCGATCAGGTCGATCCCGAGCCGGCTCAGGACCCGGGCCGCGGCGGCGTTGGTGGCGGGGGTTGCCACCGACTGGACGCAACCCGCGAGCGCGAGCATCCGGCGCCTGCCGGCAGGGGCGGGCCAGGCCCCGGCCGGACGGGGCGTCGGGACCTTGGCCTTGAGCGCCGTCGGCAGCAGGGGTTTGGCGAGTCTGCCCAGTCGCATCAGGGCACCGAAGCGGGAGGGATAGGGCACCAGCTTGACCAGGGCCCGGCGCAGCAGCTTCTCGCCCAGGGGCCGATCCACTCGGCTCTCGACCAAATCGCGGCCGATGTCCGCCAGCCGGGCATAGCGTACCCCGGAGGGACAGGTGGTCTCGCAGGAACGGCAGGTGAGGCAGCGGTCCAGGTGGATTTGGGTGGTGCGGGTCGGGGTCCGGCCCTCCAGGACCTGCTTGATCTGGTAGATGCGCCCCCGTGGCCCGTCCAACTCGTCGCCTAGAAGCTGGTAGGTGGGACAGGTGGCGGTGCAAAAACCGCAATGGACGCAGGCGCGTAGGATGGCGTCGGCCTCTTGGCCCTCGGGCGTCTGCAAGAACTCCGGGATGATTTCGGTCTGCATGTCTTTATATAGATCCTGCTACCGGGGGTCGGGCGCATCACATGATATTCCACCCCCGCGCCTGCCGAGGATATCGCAAAAGCCCCTCTCCCGCCGGGAGAGAGCCTGCGCCGAGCGCAGCGAGGGGGCTTGGGGAGAGGGGATCAAAGGGCGAAGATCGGTGCCTTTTGCGACACCCTCCTACCCGTGCGGTTCACGCCTCCGCGTGGTGCCATCCTGTAAGACCTGCCGCGCTCACCGCATCCTACGTGCTCAAAGCTCGGCGTAGAGGCGCCCGGGATTGAGCAACCCTTTCGGATCGAACGCCTGTTTGAGGTTGCGGTGAAGGGTCATCAGGGGCGGCGGCAGCGGCTGGAAGACCTCACCATCCCGGTCGCCGCCGCGGAAGCGGGTGGCGTGACCACCGGCCGCGATGACCGCCGCGCGCACGGCCTGCATATCCAGCTCACCCCGATACCAACGCTGTGCCCCACCCCACTCGATGAGCTGCTCTCCCGGCAGATCTAAGTGCGGCGCCGCGGACGGCAGGGACAAGCGCCACAGCTCCGCCTCGCCGGCGAAAAAGTTATGGCCCTGCTCGCGGATGCGGGTACGCCAGAACGCGTCTTGGTCCTTGAGGCTTTCGCCCCCGATGGTCTCCGCGGCCCGAGCGAGGGCCGCTTCGGCGCCGGCAAGGCGGATATAGAGCCGTTTGCCGTCCCAGCAGGTGGCTGTGATGGGCAGTGGGGTGCCGGCCCAGGCGTTCATGAGTCGGATAGCCTCACTCGGGGGTTGCTCTTGGACCAGGGTCCGGTGTGTCGCCGGGATCGGCATCACCTTTAGGCTCACGTCCAACAACAGGCCCAAGGTGCCATAGGCACCGGTCATGAGCCGGGAAAGGTCGTAGCCCGCCACATTCTTCATCACCTCGCCGCCGAAACGCAGGACCTGGCCGTGTCCGGTCAGCACCCGGGCACCTAGCACCAGGTCCCGCGCTGCTCCGGCGTAGGGGCGGGCCGGTCCCGAAAGGCCGCCGGCGATGGTGCCGCCGAGGGTAGCATTCGGTCCCCAGTGAGGCGGCTCGAACGGCAGCATCTGACCCTGTTCCGCCAGGGTCGCCTCAAGGGTCTCCAAGGTGGTCCCGCACTGGGCCGTGACGACCAGCTCCTGGGGCTGATAGTTGACGATGCCGGTGTGGCCGGCCACGTCCAGGGGCTCTCCGGTCGGGGTACGGCCCAACCAGCGCTTGGACCCGCCGCCGCGGATCTCCAGCGGGGTGCCGGATCCGATGGCGGCCAGTACCCGCGTTTGCAGTGCTTTGGTCAAATCATTGTTCATTGTTCGGAGTTCTGTTTGCGCATCGCCATCGCCCTAGAGCTTAGCTCTTCGATGGAAACCGCCGAACCACGCAGAATAGGCTTTTTCATCCTGCGGCCTCCCTACGAACGACCTCTCCAATGGAGTTCCCGTAACTACCAGTGGCGAAGGGAGTCACCGAAATCCATATGGTTATGCGGAACTTTAACGGTTCAACCTGGACGATTCAATTCTTGCAACGGATGTGACGCCTTGTTGGATACCCAGCGGTCTGATAATGCGCGGAAAGTCCGGGAAGGGAAGCGAACGGAGATGTTGGGGCACGTACTACAAACGGATGTCCCCCGATGAAAGATCGAGGTGCAGATTCGTATCAGCTTGCAGCACCGCTGCTCGCCTTGCGAGAAAATACAAATCCGTATTAATTTATACTTGAATTAATACGGATTTGTTGTATTATCTCAGTAGTTCTCAGCCCAAAGGCCTGTCAGGAGATCCCGAAATGTCCATACCCGTAGGTAACAAGGCGCAAGGTGGGGACTTTTTCGACCGTGAACGTGAGCGCAAGGACATCTGGCGTTATCTGGAGAGCAATCATATTCTGCTCAGTGGTCCCCGACGCCTGGGCAAGACCTCGCTCCTACAGCGCCTCGCTGAAGAAGCGGATGAACGGGGCTGGCTCACGATGTTGGTGGACGTGCAGGGTATCGACACTGCCGACGCTTTCGTCGCCGAGTTGGATCGGGCCTTTCCCGACGACTCGGTGAAGGGTTATCTAAGCCAAGCCGGTGCCAAGGTCGATGGCCTGGTCAGGCGCTTCAAAAAAGTCGAGTTCAGTATCCCAGGCAGCCTCGGCGGTAGTCTGGAGTTACAGGCCCTTCCTGAAGCCCCGTGGACTGCTCCCGCTCGAGCCCTGCAGCAACGGCTCTCGCCCATCCCCGCCTTAATCCTGCTCGACGAATTCACCGTCTTGCTGGAGAAGCTGCTGGCCCGGGACCGAGCCGAGGCCGAGCGTCTGCTCGGCTGGTTACGGGCCTGGCGTCTGGGCACGGGGGTGGCGTGCCGCTTCGTCTTTTCCGGCTCCATCGGCTTCCATACCCTGCTCGACCGTTACGATCTGGTCACCTCGATCAACGATGCCTATGATTTCCGCCTCGGCCCCTTCCACCGCCAGGCCGCCTTGGTGATGCTGGCGGAAGAGGCCTGGCGTGAGGGCTGGAAGGCCCCGCCAGAGATCTTGGCGTACCTGTGTGAGCGTGCCGGCTGGTTGTCGCCTTTCTATCTCAACCTGCTCCTGACCTCGGCCTTGGATGCGGCACGGGATCGGGAGCTGGAAACCGGCGCCGACGACCGGACGCTGAGGCCAGCGGACGTGGATGATGCCTACGACCGCCTGCTTGCCAACCGCTCCCGATTTTCCCATTGGTATAAACGCCTGGAGCGGGATCTGCCCCAACCCGAGCTCGGCTACGCCCTCGACACCCTGGCCCACACGGCCCGCTCCAACGCTGGTCTAACCCGGCGTCAACTGCTCAATCGCCTACAGAGACGTGAGCCGGACCCGGATCTGCGCGCCCACCGTCTCGACACTGCTCTCCTCAAGCTCGAAGAGGACGGCTATTTGGGCTACGAGGGCCAGCGGTTCTTGTTTCTCTCCTTCCCGCTACGGGACTATTGGAAGCGCAACCATGCCTGATTCCCTGGACTCGCCGCTGCGGGGGGCCGTCAAATACAACCCCCACCTGTGGGATGATGATGAGCTACGCGCCGTCTTCGTCGTCCGCCACCGGGAGCTTGCCACCGCCCTGAAACGCATCCGAACCTGTCCGCCCGGCAAGGTACCCCAACACCTGTTGGTCACTGGCTACCGCGGCATGGGCAAGACCACCCTGCTGCGGCGTATCGCCTTGGCGGTGGCGGACGACTCGGAACTGGCCGCGGACTGGATCCCCCTCACCTTCCCGGAGGAGCAATACACCGTCTCTACCCTGGCCGAGTTCTGGATGAATGTCCTGGACGCCCTGGCCGACCGTTTGGAGCACCAAGGGGCGACACCGGATGAGCTGGCGGATCTGGACGCCGGGGTACGGAAAATCGAGGCACTCTCCCCCGCCGAGCGCGAGGATGCCGCCCTCACCCTGTTACGGAACTGGACGGCAAAACGGCAACAGCGCCTGTTGCTGCTCATCGACAGCAGCGACCTGCTGCTCACCAATCTGGGCCGGACCGAGGGTTCGCGCGGACGCATCGCCGACGCCGGGGCCACCCCCCTGTGGCGGTTGCGCAAGACCCTCACCCACGACCCTGCCATCTTCTGGCTCGGCGCCAGCTACCAAGCCCTGGAGGCGGACCACCAGTACCAGGACGCCTTCCATGACTTCTTCGAGATCCTGGAGCTGCGGCCCTTGAAACTGGACGAGATGCGCCGCGCCCTGCTCGCCCTGGCCCGCGCCTTCGGCGCCGGTCCGGGCCTACAGGGAGAAGCGGCGGAACAGGAGATGCAGCGTAACCTGGATGCCCACCCGGAGCGATTACGGAGCCTGCGCACTCTTACCGGCGGTAACCCCCGTACCACCGTCATCCTCTACGAGCTGCTGGCCACCGGCTGGGAGGGGGACGTACACAGCGACCTCAAGGCCCTGTTGGATTTGATGACCCCCCTCTACAAAGCACGCATGGAGCAGCTCGCGGAGCAACCCCGCAAGCTACTGGCCCTGTTGATGGAGCATTGGGACCCCATTGGCGCCGGCAACCTAGCCCGAGCCGCCGGCCTCCCACCCACCACCGTCAGCGGTCAGCTCAGCCGACTTACGGCCGAGGGGTTGGTGGAAAAGGTCGCCTTGGCCGCCACCAGCCACGCCGGTTATCAGGCCAGCGAGCGCCTCTTCAACATCTGGTATCTGATGCGCTATACGCCCCGCCGTACCCGCCGCCGCCTCATCTGGTTGGTGGAGTTCATGCGCCTCTGGTTCAGTACCGATGACCTGCGGTGCCAGGCCCGGCGCAGCTTGGACCAGCTCCGCGGCGTCCACACCGGGGACCGGAGTCTGGACTATGCCCTGGCCCTGAGTGACGCCCTGCCCGAGGATTGCGAGGAGCGCCACCTGCTGGAGTGGTCCCTCTATTCCATTGCCCGCCGCCGGGCCAGACGTACCCACCAGGAATTGGCGGCGCTGCTGCCCGAGCTGTTCGATGCCCAGGAAACAGGGCATCCCCTGACGACTGCTGAAGACTATCTGCGGCGATTCGAGGCCCTGGACGAGCCCTTGGGCCGCTGTCCCCATGCAACCGGCGCGGAGCTACGAGACTGGATCGCGGCGGTAAAGGGTAGCTTCTCACTGGATCTGGCGACAAAGGAACGGATAGCCGAAATGGCGGCCAACCTTTCCGAAGCACAGTACAAGGAGCTGCTCCGGTTCTTTGAAATAGAAATGGAGGACCTTTCCGGACCCGATTCAAGCGACGATGCTCACCGGGGAAGGGCAACCGTTCCGGTTGAAGAGGAATACAAGGGGTCGCTCCGGGTTTCTGAAAAAGGAATAGAAGACCGTTTCAGACCCGATCCAAACGACGATATGCGCCGGATACGGGTGGCCATCCTGGTCGGGGATTACTTTCCCGACTGTCCCGATTCCGGACTCGCCTATCGGCAGATCCTCACCGCATTCGGCAAGTTCCCTGGGGCATTCAAGCTGGCTGTCGACCGGATGGCTAGGCGGCACCAGGATAGCTGGACCGAGAAGCTCTACCGCAAATCCATTGAGCTGGATCCAAAAGACGGCTGGTCCTGGAACAGCCTCGGCATTTTGTTGGGAGCCCACCTGAATCGTCCCGAGGAAGCAGAAACCGCCTTCCGCAAATCCATTGAGCTTGATCCGAAATACGCCCCATCCTGGAATAACCTCGGCAATCTGCTATGCGACATGAACCGATCCGAAGAGGCGGAGAAAGCCTATCGCAATGCTATCAGGCTGGATCCGGAGGGTGCCTGGTCTTGGCACAACTTGGGCAAACTCCTACAAGATGACCTGAAACGACCCGAGAAGGCTGAGGCTGCCTACCGTAAGGCCAGCGAGCTGGATCCCAAGTATCCCTACCCACTCGCCAATCTGGGCCGCTTGCTGGTGGCCCGCGGCGATGCACAGGGGGCGGATGTGGCCTACCGCCGGGTCGGATCTCTGGCCGCGAGGCACGTAGGGGATGGGACCAATATCGACTATGTCCATCTGATCCTGCAAGCCCAGCTCTGGCTGGACAATCGGGACGCTGCCGGCCAGGCCCTGGAGCGATTGGCCGCGGCCGCCGCAGCGGGAAATAAAAATGCCCTGTTCCGGCTCCAGGAACAGGCCCGGGCGTGCCATGCCATCGGTCGGGGGCCGGCCTTGGCCGATTTGCTGGAGGCCTCCCCCCACGCCGAGCTGTTGCGGCCCATCGCCCTGGCCCTGCGGGCGGCCAACCAGGGTCCGCAGGCCCTGGACGGGGTAGCCGCGGAGATCCGCACCATGGCCGAGGAGTCCCTGAAAGACATCAGGCGCTGATTCCACGCGCGATCGAGGGAGCGTGATCGCGACGTGCGATGGGACTATTTAGAGTACCTGCCTGCCGTCGAACAGGCAGGTCATGCACTCTAGGTGATCGATGCGGTTCGCTGCGCTCACCACATCCTTGTATGTTCTGTTTCCAAGGGAAAGCCAAGGATCGATATAAAGGGATTTGATGAAGCGTACCTGGGAAGCCGTCACATCCTGAGGCCACGAGCCTGAACGTAGATTAGCTCCCTGCCCGCTTCGCCAATACCGGCGAGTATCCGAGGCCTTGAGCCAGTGGCTCTTGAGCCTGCATAAGCAAGGTCGGTAGGCGAGGGTCCTAGGTCGGGGAACCTGGTCGCTATCCTAACGGGTTTTTACTCAGGGGAGAAACGAACATGAAGGTCGCCGGAATCGATGTCAGCCACCAAACCGTTATCCTACGGGCTGTGCCCAACCTACCCGACTCGCTTCCACGCCAAGATCTTGTTTTAGCAGTAAGTATTATTCGGTGGCCCTGCCACTGCACACCACCGCTGCCCGTCCGCCATCCACTTCCGGGAGTCTCAGAGACAACCAGGCCGCCATCAACACGAAGCCGGTGGACCACCAGAGACAGCCCTCCAGGCCCTGGGTCTGGTAGGCCCAACCGGAGAGCAGGGTACCCAGCAGTCGCCCACCGGCGTTGGCCATGTAATAGAAGCCCACGTTGATAGTGTTCTAATTTTGTTGTTACCGAGTAGAGGGAACTTTGAAAAGTTTCCGCCCTGGGATCTTTCACGGTGCCCTCTACACCAGAAACAACAAGGTTGAAACACCACGGCCCACGTTTATGCGGCTTGAGTCATTTCTGCATTCCCACCGGACCCCAAGTACAGCCATGCCGAAGTACCGATAACATCGGTTCGGTTCTTCCATCGGAAATTATTTTTGCCGCAAATGAACGCGAATCAACGCAAATCGGTCGCAATTGGTTCACCATCATCGACTGTTCCTGATCCAATTGCGTTCATGTGCGTTGATTTGCGGCTAAATCTTCTGTGAAGACCCTGCTCGCTCACTATTATCGGCAGCCCGTAGCCCGTAGGATAATGGTATGGACCCATCCCCCTTCACTGACGGCGTCGAAAGCGCCACGATGGTAAGTCAACAACACCCATCGAAACGAAGCGGGCGAGTCCACCATGAATGGTAGCAAGACTATGGTGCGGTTGGGGATCGATTTAGGTGTCAGGTCCCGTGTGATTATATACCAAGGAGGAGCTATCCTTTGTTGCAGGCAAGAGCAGTCTTACAGCTGCTTGCGGGA
>NZ_SMSC01000048.1:0-15319 GCF_004359955.1 Candidatus Thiosymbion oneisti | reverse complement strand
GCTATGTCTATAAATAGTTCATTGCCAAGGTTGGAATCCTTTGCCGAGGTATCCGCAGGCTGGTCGAGGCCCCCGAGGTAAAGGCGGTATTCCAGCTGGATTGAGATCCCGAGCCAAGATTCACCGAGTTGAAAACTGAGATGCCGTCAACCGATCCGGTGAGACAGGCGGGTCCGTACTGGGTGAGAGGCTGTCTAAAAAAAGGCCGTAGGCCATAGTCTGGAGTAGGCTGGGTTGAGGAACGAAACCCAGCGTTTACGAGCAAGCCTGGTTGCTTAGGTCTCGTCCCTCGACCCAGCCTACCGGCTTAAAATCAATGGGTTAGTTTTTAGACAGCCTCTCAGGCCCGGTCGCACGCTGGCGGCTGAATGCACTCAGGTATCCGGGCGGGACTGATGAAAGGCACCGTAGATCCGTTGTGCCAGGGCGTGGCTGATACCTTCGATTCGGGCGATGTCCTCCACCGCGGCCCGGGCCAGACCTTGAAGACCGCCGAGCTGATGCAGCAGACGCTGACGACGCTTGGGCCCCAGGCCGGGAATCTCCTCCAGAACGGATCTGGTACGGGCCTTGGCGCGCCGCCGGCGGTGTCCGATAACGGCGAACCGGTGCGCTTCGTCCCGGATCTGTAGCACCAGATGCATCGCCGGCGAGTCCGCCGGGAGGATAAGGGCCGTGCTCCGGCCGGCCGGCCAGAGCTGTTCGGTGCCGGGCCTGCGATCCGGGCCCTTGGCAACGCCGACCAGGGTGACGCCCGAGACCGCCAACTCCTGGAGGGCCTCCTGGACGGTGCCTAATTGACCGCGCCCGCCATCGATGAACAACAGATCCGGACGCGGATACTCCCCTTGTTTGATCCTGGTGTAGCGACGGATCAGGGCCTGATGCATGGCGGCATAGTCGTCGCCCGGTGTAACCCCTTCGATATTGAAGCGCCGGTAGTGCGACTGGCACGGCCCCTCCCGGTCGAACACTACGCAGGAGGCCACGGTGCGCTCGCCTCCGGTATGGCTGACGTCGAAGCACTCCATGCGCTCCGGTAGCTCCTCGAGGGCCAAGGCCTCACGCAGGGCCTCGAGGCGTTGCGTGTAGCCGGCCTGGCTGCCGAGCCGGGATTGGAGCGCCAAGGTCGCGTTGCCGCGCGCCATCTCCAGCCACCGCGCCCGCTCCGAGCGTACCCGTGCCTTGAGCGCCACCCGCCGCCCGGACCGCTCGCTGAAAGCGCTCTCCAGCAGGTCCTTATCTTCCGGGTCCGGACTCACCAGAATCTGCGGCGGGATCTCCTTATCGGCATAGAACTGGGCGAGAAAGGCCGCAATCACGCCGGAGCGGTCCACCCCTTCCGGCGTCTTGGGAAAGAAGGTCTTGTTGCCCAGGTTGCGACCGGAGCGGATAAAGAAGACCTGGACGCAGGCGAGCCCCCCCTCCTGCACACAGGCAACCAGGTCTAGGTCCCCGCCCTTCCCACTCACGAACTGGCGCTGCTGGATGCGGCGCAGGGTCGCGATCTGGTCGCGCAACACCGCCGCCCGTTCGAACGCCAGGGACTCAGACACCTGTTCCATGCGCTCCGCGAGTTCCTCCACCACCTCATCGGTGCGTCCTTCCAGAAACTTGATGGTGTGGTCCACGTCATCCGCGTAGTCTTCCGCGGTCACCAGGCCGACGCACGGGCCGCTGCAGCGCTTGATCTGATACTGCAGACAGGGCCGGGAGCGGTTGCGGAAGAAGCTGTCCTCACATTGGCGGACGGGAAACAGCTTCTGCAGCAGCTGCATGGTCTCGCGTACCGCCCAGGCGCTTGGGTAGGGTCCGAAGAAGCGGTCGCCGCCTTTGCGTGGGCCGCGGTAGAAGGCCAACCTTGGGAACCCGTCGCGGACCGTCAGCCGAATGTAGGGATAGCTCTTGTCGTCCCTGAGCAAGACGTTGTAACGCGGCTGGAGGGACTTGATGAGGTTGCTCTCGAGCAGCAGGGCCTCGCCTTCGGTGCGGGTTACGGTGAACTCGATGTCCGCGACCTGCGCGACCACCGCCTGGAGGCGCCGGTTCAGTGCGCGGGAAAAGTAGCTTGCTACCCGACGCTTGAGGTCTTTGGCCTTGCCGACATACAGGACGGTGCCCGACTCGTCCAGCATCCGGTAGACGCCCGGACGCGGCGGAATCTGCTTCAGGATCCGGCGCGGATCGGATATCGCCATCGGTTATCCATTGGCATCCGGCAAAAAATGCCCGCGGGTCCAACCGAAACCAGGCTGCAACGCTTACGACGCAGGCTCGCGGTTGGACCCCGTCCGGAGGATACGGACCGCTCAGGAATTCTCCTTAGATCAGATCATGGCGAAAGGCCAGGCGCGTCAGCTCCGCATCCGTCTTCACCTGTAGCTTCTCATAAACGCGCCGGCGGTAGGTGCTGACCGTTTTCGGGCTCAAGGAAAGGCTGTTGGAGATCTCCATGGTCCGCCGACCGTCGATGATCAGCATGGCGATCTGCATCTCGCGGGAAGACAACTCCTCGAACGGGGTCGAGGCGACACCTTGCCAGCCCGCCAGCATGTGCTTGCGGGCAATGCTCGCGGACACATACGGAAAACCGCTACTGACCGCACGCACTGCCTCGATCATCTCCTTGGCGGGGCAACCCTTGGTGAGGTAGCCCGTCGCGCCGGCCTCGTTGAGACGCGCCGGGAAGGGGTCATCGTCGAGCATCGTGAGCGCAATCACCCTGGTATTCGGAACCAGGCGGACCATACGCCGGGTCGCTTCGATACCGCCCATCCCCGGCATCTTGATGTCCATTAGAACCACGTCCGGAGCGATTTTACTCGCTACCCTCAGGGCAGAATCCCCATCCGCCGCCTCGCCCACGACATCCATGTCCCCAACTTCCTTTAAGATATGGCGGATACCTGTTCGCACCAGCTCGTGATCGTCGACCAGAAGGATCTTGATCATATGCGGTCTCCACCCGCTGCGGTTGTTCCTTTTTCGTAATTATTTTCAGATAGTTATCTGGATTAATTGGCGGAGAGGGTGGGATTCGAACCCACGGAAGGCTGACGCCTTCACTTGATTTCGAGTCAAGCCCGTTCAACCGCTCCGGCACCTCTCCGGGTTGCCGCGGTCCTGGTGATAGTCGCAGCGAGTAAAAAATTATAACCGCTTCCAGCTACCCCGGCACCATAGCAGGAGGGATCTTTTCCCTCCGGACAACGCCAAATCATTCAAGATCGCTGACTCCGTGCCTTCGCGTCGACGCCGTTTAGCGTATGATTCGTCGCCAGGCCAGGGCGACATTTGGATTCATGCCTATGCTCAAAGAGACGATCGCTTTTATCGGCGGCGGCAATATGGCTGCTAGCCTCATTGCCGGTCTCCTGACCGATAGGTACGATTCCCGGAGGCTGGTGGTGGGTGATCCCGATGCGTCCAAGCGCGATGTATTGGCTGCCCGTTTCGGTGTGAGGACCACGGGGGACAATGCCGAGGCGGTGGACGGCGCCGATCTCGTGGTCCTGAGTGTCAAGCCGCAACTGGCCCGCCGGGTGTGCCGGGAGCTGTCCCCGACCCTGGGGCAACCGCGGCCGCTGTTCGTCTCGGTAATGGCCGGAATCCGCGAGCAAAGCATCCGGGAATGGCTCGGCGGCGGCATCTCCCTGGTACGGGCCATGCCCAACACCCCGGCAATGATCCAGGCCGGCGCCATCGTCCTGCATGCCACGCCGGAGACTTCACCGGCGCAGCGTAATCAGGCGGAGACGGTGCTGCGCGCCGGTGGCCTGACCCGATGGGTGGACCAGGAAACCCAGATGGATGCGGTCACCGCCTTGTCCGGTAGTGGTCCCGCCTACTTTTTCCTATTGATGGAGATCCTCGAGCAGGCAGGCATAGGGCTCGGCTTGGAGTCGGAGAACGCCCGGCTGCTCACGATTCAGACTGCGCTGGGTGCCGCCCGCATGGCGATGGAGAGCGACGACTCGCCCCACGCACTGCGTGAGCGGGTCACCTCCCCCGGTGGCACCACGGAGCGGGCCCTGGATATCCTGGAAGCCGGCGGTATCCGAACCCTGGTTACGCGGGCGGTCAACGCCGCGTGTGAGCGTTCCGAAGAACTATCGCGCCTGCTTACGGATCCCCCATGACCAGCGCCTATTTCACCAACCCGATCGTGTTCCTGATCCAGACCCTGCTCGGTCTGTTCACGGCGGTAGTCCTGTTACGGTTCCTCCTGCAATGGCTACGAGCGGACTTCTACAATCCGGTTTCCCAATTCGTGGTCAAGGTGACGACCCCGGCCCTGCGTCCCCTCCGGCGGCTGATTCCCGGCTCCGCGGGCCTGGACTTGGCGGCCCTGGTGCTGGCCTGGCTGGTCAAGGGCCTCGAGTTGGGAATCGTGGCCCTGATCTTGCATCCTGGGGCCAATCCGCTGGGGGCACCGGCCTGGGCGCTGCCCGAGCTGGTCGATCTCATGATCGACATCTTCCTTTTTATCATTATCGTCCGAGTCATCATGAGCTGGCTCAATCCGGACCCGCATCACTCGCATCCATTGACAAGCCTGCTCGACAGCTTGACGGAGCCCATTATGCGTCCGGCGCGCCGCCTGCTACCGCCCACCGGGGGACTGGACCTCTCGCCCGTGCTGGTAGTGATCGGCCTGGTTTTGCTGAAGATGCTGTTGATTCCGCCGTTGAACCTGGTGACCGGAAATCCGTTTTGAAAGCGGAGCAAAAAACTCGCCCATCCGGTCACGATTCGTGTAGCCTCTCCATGCGTTCAATAGACAATCGAGGAATCTTAAGTGAAACGTCTTCAATATGTCCCCTTGCTGCTGACCGTTATGCTATTGGCACCCTTTTCCGCGGTGGCCGAAAACAGCACGACCGTCGGCGACTTCACCGTCCATTACAATGCCTTTACGACCTCTACCCTCACACCCGAGGTAGCCAAGGCCTACGGCATCCAGCGCAGCAAATACCGGGGCATGCTGAACGTCAGCGTGATCAAGGTGCAGGAGGGGACCACAGGTACGCCGGTACCGGGTCGTGTCGAAGTCAAGACCCTGGCCTTGACCGGCCAAAGCGCGCCTCTTTCCGTGCGCGAGATCAAGGAGCAGGGTGCGGTTTACTATATCGGCGAGTTTCCAATCCGGAACCAGGAAAAGGTCAACTTCGTCATTGAGGTGACACCCGAGGGAACCAGCGAGACCTTTATCGTGAAGATGGAGCAACAGTTCTTCACGGACTGATGGGTCGCGGCATGAAGGGCCGCCATACAGCTTGGGGTGTCCCTCCGGTCGCTGGGTATCTGCCTGGTGTATCGGACAGGCCGCCAGGCAGGTAACGGCAGGCGTTCACCGATCGCTTCTGCGCTACCGGCGAGTGTCGCCTGCCCGGCTCCTGTCTGCCTGCGATCGGATCCCTGCCGGCCGGCAGGTGCTCCTACCTGTCTGCCACCAGGCAGGCAATCGCATCGAGCATTGCCTGATCACGCCCGGAACCCCACAGACCAAATGGGAGAATTCGGTGTTGAGAAGGGTCTATCCGTGGGTGATCGTACTCTGCATTTGTTTTGTGTTGTTGGAGCTGGGCTTATATTTTTTAGCTAAATACGGCAATATTCCAACTCTATTCCCCACTTATTCATGGGGAAATAGAGAAGGGTTTCATTTTGATTTAGACAAGCATTTCGGGGTATGGCACAAACCGAATTCTTCCTTTATTCATAGAAGGCAATGTTTTTCCGTTAAGTATTACTTCAATTCATATGGAGCTAGGGATAAGGAAAGAACAAAAAATTCGAAAGAACCACGGGCGGTTGTGATCGGTGATTCCTTTGTGGAAGGATATGGATTAGATGCCGACAAACGGCTGTCTGATATATTAGAGAGAGCTACGGGAATGGAACACTTGAATTTCGGTACGTCAGGGCACTTTGGCTTGACCCAAGAGGCCCTGCTTTACGAAACATTAGCGATAGATTTTGAGCATGACGTTGTCCTAATCGGCATGTTACCGGACAATGATTTTATCAATGATGATATTGATATTGGAAAGCGAGCTTTTCGTGATCGTTACCGACCTTATTATGTCGGGAATTATCCGGATTATAAAATTACATATTTGGGGAATCGTCCTAGTCTGGAATCTGTGATCAATCGGGATTTTTGGGGTAAGATAAAATCTTTTTTACGCGAATATACTTTTACCTACAATACCCTTTCTTATATAAAAGGGATGTTATCGTATAAAAGAGCGATCGAGGAGAATAAAGATAGCAGTAAAAAAGGAACTTATACCGTTTATTCCGATTATTATGATTATAAAAGGCACCAATTTATGCGGGCGCGTTTCTCGATTGAAAAAATAGTTGGATTGGCAAGTGATACAGGAAAAAGTGTTGTGCTTTTTACGATACCCGTCTACAGGGATTTTCTAAGATATCGGGATAATCCGTCGCCACCTCCTTTACATATTGAGTTAGAAGCACTTTCTAAGGAAATCGGGTTTGAGTATCTCGATCTTCTGCCGTTTATGTTTGAAGCAGAGAAGGATTGGGGAAGATTTTTTCATACCTGTGATTTTCATTGGAACGCTGTTGGCAATAAAAAGGCTGCCGAGATAATATTAGAAAACTCTATTATTTACAAAGAGATGGAGAAAACGCGGATGGAAACGAGGCAGAAACCGCACGTGGCTGACTAATGCTTTATTTCCGCGGCTCCGAAAATCTCGTGACGGTCACGGTCATTTTCCTCTTTTCAGCAATGCTTCCAACCCCTCGAATGGTCGGTGGGTGGTCTGGCTGCTTGCTTCCTGTCCGGCGCCTTTACTGCTAGCGGCGATGTGCTCCTCGTAGCGTTGGTGCTCGTTATCGTGGCAGTACAGACAAAGCAGCTCCCAGTTGCTTCCGTCGGAGGGGTTGTTGTCGTGATTATGGTCCCGGTGATGGACGGTCAGCTCGCGCAGGTTCGCGTGGTTGAAGGTGCGGCCGCAGCGACCGCAGACCCAGGGATAGAGTTTGAGTGCCTGCTCCCGATAGCCCTGCTCGCGCTCGTCCCGAGCGCGACGCGCGGCGACGACGACCCGGTCCAGGCGATCGGTATCTATGGTCTTGCCCGTTTGGGGACGGTCCGGTGGTGTTGGCTTCGACATTTCCGATGCCTCCGGAAAGGTATCCTTTAATCGCCGATGACTTGCTCGATGTCGGTGGCGGTCAATACCCGCTCTGACCACACCAGTAGCGTCTGCGGATCGGCATGCTCGATTTTTCGACGCACCGCCTCGGACACGCTCCCGAATTTCAGCTGCAGTAGCCGCAGCAGGATCGCAGCTTGACCTTCTTGCTTGCCTTCCAGCTTGCCTTCCAGCTTGCCTTCCAGCTTGCCTTCTTGGCGACCTTCCAGTCTGCCTTGCTGCCTGCCTTGCTGCCTGCCTTCCAACCTACCTTGTTGCCTGCCCTGCTCGATGAACCGTTCGGCAAAACCCGTCATGATCTCGGCCTCTTGGGGATAGTCTCGCTCGTACCTGACCCGTTCATTGTCGTCCAGGTCCGCATAGATGTCGATAAAGTCGATATATTTCAGCCGCTTCTCCGGATCCTCTTCGAGATCTACCAGCCCCCTCACGGCATGGGCGTAGGCATCGATCTTATGCCCCGGCGCATAGCGCATGTTGGGCAGATTGAGCCGCGCGACGATGTTGTCGCTGTCGCGAAAGCCTTCGTAGGCAATGGCGGCCAGCTCACAGGCGATAAAGTTGAAGCTCAGATAGGTGCGCCGCTCGGTGCCGAGTACCAGCTCCCGCCGGGGCGCCTGTCCGTGCAGGAAGATCACCACCGGCACCACCCGGTCGGTTTTGAACAGCTCTCCGAGATTCAGGCAATAGTACGCCAGCCGGTGTATAGAGAAACGCCGTGGGTCGCTCTCTTCTTCGAGGACAAACAACAGGGCCTCGCGCCGACCATCGGGCCATCGGACCAGCAGGGGAACATCAAGCTCCCGGAAACGATCGCCGAGCCGGTCCTTGAGTTGTTCCTGGCGTATCGGTAGCACCTCGGCGCCGGAGAGTTGGTCTGCGGCCTCTTCGGCCGCAAAAAAGGCCAAGGCCTGGTGCGGATAATCCAGGATCAGGTTCTTGAAATTTTGATCGTGACTCATGGGCCAATCTTATGAAGCTGCCTGGTTAAAACGGATCCCAGCGTCGGGTTGCGTTACGCCGCGTTCGGCGCCGTGCCGGTCCGGGCGTGGTCCTGGGTTACTTGGCGTTGGTTGTGGGAAGAGATCTCTCCTGCGTCGGGACCAGTCCGGCGTGTTGGGTTACGGCGCGTTCGGTCCTGTCACTGGGCTTCGGGATCGAACAGTGCGCCTAACCCAACCTACACTTAACGCGAGGCCACGCGGGCCAGCAGCGCGGGAGATCATGCGGGTGTAGGTTGCGTTAAGACGCGGGCACCGGCACCCCAGTCGACCAGCGCGCCTTTGTGCGTCGTAACGCAACACGTCCGGTCCCTCAAACAGCGCCAAACGACTCAGGATTGCTTTTAACCAGACAGCTTCTTATATCGGTATCGTCGCGCGAGTCTAAGAGGCTGTCTAAAAATTAAGATACTGATTTTAGAGCATAAAATCTGCAAATTTCGCGCTCGTTCCCAGGCTCCAGCGTGGGAACGCCATCTTGTCCGCCCCAGCGGACGCACCGCCTCTGTGCTGATCGGCGTTGGCGGTTAGCCTACCGAGGCGCTTAATCGACGCTGGAACGTCAAGATCCCTCCTCCGTCGGGACAAGCTTGCTCCCACGCTGGAGAGATTGTGAAAGTATTCGTTGCTGGTCGTTGCGAGCGTAAACTGGCGGTCGAGTCAGTTGCGAGGGGCCAACCTTCATGGCAAGAGTTACAAACAAGGCCACGCCCGTAGCCAGGCCGCCCTCCTGCCGCCACGGGTCGAAGCTTATGTCAGCGAGACCAATCGGGTGCGGGCGATCGACGCCGCTGTCGATACGCTCGACCTGTGACAAAAGCATTTTTTGGCTGCCACTGATGCTGACGTTGGAGCAGATAGAGTCAAAACTACTAGCAGGAGACCTAAGAATATGACTCAGTCATTAGAACGAGCAGTTAAGAAGGCTAGAAGTCTTCCTGAAGAGGAAATTGAGGATGAGGTTCGTTGGGACCAAGCTTTTGCCAATTCACAAAACATGCTCGCTAAACTTGCATCAGAGGCAATGGAAGAAGATCGAGCAGGAAAAACGCAGGAACTTGATCTTGGTAGACTATGAATTCAAAAACTACCAAACAGTTCCGCAAAGTATTTTCTGTTCTGCCGAAACAAATACAGAATCAAGCCACGAAGGCATATCGACAATTTAAAGAGGATCCTTGGCATCCTAGTTTGCGACTTAAACAGATACATCCAAGCATTCCTATCTATTCTGTAAGAATAGGTAAAGGATATCGTGCTGTAGGTCAAAGAAATGGAAATAGTATTTTGTGGTTTTGGATAGGCTCACATGAGGACTATAATAAGTTGCGGTCTCAGCAATAGTTCAGGTCTAATAATGGCATCCAGCCGACCAGAAAAAGCATTGCGCCTTTCCGCTTCACTTTGCCTTACTTATCTACAAAAGTAGTGATCCCAAGTTTGGGGGCAATCTCAGCATTGGGCACTGCTGTACTAGTAGGTCATTCCATCCAATTTTTCTGGTTTGTCATTTCGACCGAAGGGAGAAATCCTTGTCCCGATGGAGGAGGGATCTTGTGCGCTGGGAACTTTTGCCAAGCTGGAAGATATCTCCCTCCGGTCGAGATGAGAGGGACTGGTTTTACCATAAAATTTTGATGAAACGGGATACTAGCTTCGATTGCTACTGCGAGGGTTCCCGCCACTCACCATCCCTAACACCTGGATTCCGGCACTCCCTGCCGGAATGACAGGCTTCCACCTCACCGTCATTCCGGGTGGAACCCCGGAATCCAGTCGTCCAGGGATGGCAAGTTGAATTTCGCCACGGAAGCTTAGCCGATCCCAAGGGCCGCCTTGAGTGCCCGCCGGCGGGCGTGGAGCGTGGGCTCGGTATAGCCGTTGGGGGCCTCCAAGCCCTTGAAGATCAGATCCAGGGCGGCCTGAAAGGCGATGCCGTCAAAGCCCGGTGCCATGGGCCGATAGCGGGGGTCGGCCGCGTTCTGACCATCCACCACCTTGGCCATGCGCTTGAGGGTCTCCATCACCTGGTCCTTGTCCACGATGCCGTGGCGCAACCAGTTGGCAACATGCTGGCTGGAGATGCGCAGGGTGGCGCGATCCTCCATGAGGCCGATGTCGCTGATATCCGGTACCTTGGAGCAGCCTATCCCCTGGTCGATCCAGCGCACGACATAGCCCAGGATGCCCTGGCAATTGTTGTCCAACTCCTGCTGGATCTCCACCGGGGTCCAGGTCGGGTTGGCGACCACCGGGAACCGGAGGATGGTATCCAGATCGGCACGGCGACCACCGGCGACCAGCTCCCTCTGGCGTGCCGCCACATCCACCTGATGGTAGTGCATGGCATGCAGGGTCGCCGCGGTGGGGGACGGTACCCAGGCGCAGCTCGCACCGGCCTGGGGATGGACCTGCTTGGTCCGGACCATGGCGCGCATCTCGTCCGGCATGGTCCACATGCCCTTGCCGATCTGGGCCCGCCCACGCAGACCACAGGCCAGGCCCACGTCCACATTCCAGTCCTCGTAAGCGAGCAGCCAGGGGCTGGTCTTCATATCCCCCTTGCGCAACATGGGGCCCGCCTCCATGGCGGTGTGCATCTCGTCGCCGGTACGGTCCAGGAACCCGGTGTTGATGAAGATGACGCGCTCGCGGGCGACCCGGATGCATTCCTTGAGATTGACCGTGGTGCGCCGTTCCTCGTCCATGATGCCGACCTTGAGGGTGTTGCGGGCGAGACCCAGGGCGTCCTCGACCCGCGCGAAGAGCTCCACCGTCAGGGCGACCTCTTCGGGGCCGTGCATCTTGGGCTTGACGATGTAGATGCTCCCGGTCCGTGAGTTCTTGTAGGTGCCGCGCCCCTGCAAGTCGTGCATGGCTGCCAGGACGGTCACCATGGCACCGAGCATACCCTCGAACACCTCCTCGCCGGCAGCCGTGAGCACCGCGTCATTGGTCATGAGATGGCCCACGTTGCGCACCAGCATCAGGCTGCGTCCGGGCAGGGTGAGCCTGGAGCCGTCCGGCGCCGTGAAGTCGCGGTCCGCCTCCAGCGTCCGCTCGATGGATTTGCCGCCCTTTTGGAAGCTCGCCTTGAGGTTACCCTTCATGAGGCCCAGCCAATTGCGGTAGACCGCGACCTTATCCTCGGTGTCCACGGCGGCGACCGAATCCTCGCAATCCTGGATCGTGGTAACGGCCGCTTCCAGGACCACGTCCTTCACCCCCGCGGGGCTGTCCTTGCCGACCGGATGGGTCGGGTCGATTTGGACTTCGATGTGCAGACCATTGTGGACCAGCAGGACCGACTCGAGGCGCCCATTGCGCCCATTGCCTTGGCGGTAGCCGACAAAGGCACCGGCGTCCGCAAGCGAGGTCTCGCCACCTCCCGCCAGGGTGACCACCAGTCGGCCCGCGGCCACCCGGTAGCCGGTTACCTCCGCATAACGGCCCTCGGCGAGCGGGACCGCCTGGTCGAGAAAGCCGTTGGCGTACTCGATCACCTTGGCGCCGCGCACCGGGTTATAGGCGCTGCCGCGCTCCGCACCGCCATTCTCGGGCAGGACATCGGTCCCATAGAGGGCGTCGTACAGGCTGCCCCAGCGGGCATTGGCGGCGTTCAGGGCATACCGGGGGATGTTCACGGGGACCACCAGCTGGGGACCCGCAATCCGGGCGATTTCCGCATCCACATGCTCGGTGCCGATTGTGAAGTCCTCACCCTCGGGGACCAAATAGCCGATCTCCTCCAGAAAGGCCCGGTAGACCCCGGGGTCCGCCGCCGGTCCCGGATGCTGCCGGTGCCACGCGTCAATGCGGGCCTGGAGCGCGTCACGTTTGGCCAAGAGCTCCCGGTTGCGGGGCGTGAGCTCGCGCACGATCTCCCCGAAAGCAGTCCAGAACCGATCCGGATCCACCCCGGTACCGGGGGCGATCTCTTCCTTCACCAGGTCATAGAGGGGTTTGGCGACGCGCAGGCCGCCCACATCGATGCGTTCGATCATAGTGTTGTCCGTTTTGTACAAGAGTCATCAACCACCTGCATAGCAGGCAGCTTGAAGGAAGCCCCCGACAGGGGCTATGTGGGGCTGTCGATATTCATCGTTCAGGAATATTTCCGGTCAGGAGCCGAAACTATTATCACCGGAAATATCAATTGCCGGAAATGCCCTCGGAGCCGTCGGGCACGCCACCGTTCCCAGCGGCTTTGCTCAACCTACGAGCTGCGCCCACTCTCCCGCCGAGGGTGTCAGCTGGCTCCCCAGGCTCCAGCGTGGGAGCAAATCCCGACGCTCCAGCGTCGATTAAGAGGCTGTCTAAAAATTAAGATACTGATTTTAGGTCATAAAATCTGTAAATTACGCTCGTTCCCACGCTCCAGCGTGGGAACGCTGTCTTGTCCGCTCCAGCGGACTTAGCTCCTC
This sequence comes from Candidatus Thiosymbion oneisti, assembly GCF_004359955.1. NCBI lineage: Bacteria > Pseudomonadati > Pseudomonadota > Gammaproteobacteria > Chromatiales > Chromatiaceae > Candidatus Thiosymbion > Candidatus Thiosymbion oneisti. The sequence continues at coordinate 2,701 of NZ_SMSC01000048.1, read as the reverse complement.
TGTACTGATAGGCGTTGGCTGTTAGCCCACCGAGGCACTTAGAGGCTGTCTAAAAAGGGACCGTAGGCCGTAGGCTGGGTTGCGGCCAGGGACCGGCCAAAACCCAGCAATAACCAAAGCTGGGGTTCGTTCCTCACCCCAGCCTACCGATTTAAAATCAATGGGTTAGTTTTTAGACAGCCTCTTAGGGAGAAGGGATCAAAAAAGCTGTCGCAACGCCGTTCGGATTTTTGCCCTAACCGTAGCGGCCTGCCGACGGTAAGGGCTTGGCTCACAAACAGCCGCCGTTTTGGGCTCACGCTCACTGACAGGCAATTGGAACCATGATCCCTTTACCGGCGTTCCGGCTGTCTGACCCCGGGATACCTCACCGAGCACCCGGAGTATCACCAACCAGCCGTTGGCCCAGGGTCCGCACCCGCTCCAGGTTGGGTCGCAGGCCCGCCGGCCAGTGGGACGGCGGCCAGCGGGCGCCCAGCGCATCGAGCTGCTCCAGCAGCCTCGCCGCCCGGTCAGCTAGCGACACATCGGTTTGATGTTCTAACAGGAGCAGGAGCAAAAGAAGGTACGCGGCGTCCAGAAAACGGTCGATAGCGGCCGGACTGCCCGTCGCCATCGCCACCTGTCGCCCCAGATCGACCGCCCGTTCCAGATCCGCCGCGGCGGCTGCCAGATCGGCCCTGATACTGTGCAACAAGGCTCGATTGTAGTAGCTGGTCGATAGGTCATTCTGCATCCTGGGCGACCAGCGCTCGCCTAACGCCGTGCGCAGCCTTTCCATCAGCGCGATGGCCGCATCATAGGTGGCCACCGCCCCGGCATAATCCTGCTGGCCTTGCAGGGCGTTGCCGCGGTTCATGTAGGCCTTGGCCAGGTCGTTCTGCATCCCGGGCGGCCAGCGCTCGCCCAACGCCTTGCGCAGCGCTTCCATCAGCCCGATGGCTTGCCCAAAGGCAGCGGCAGCGGCACGGAACCAACTTCGGCCGAACTGGGCGATGCCGATTTGGTGGTAGACGCGGGCCCGGGTTTCGTCGTCGAGGCCGCTGGTCTCCAACAGGGCTTGCAGGACCTCCAGGGCTTCGGCATAGCGCAGCAGGTCGGAAAGGGCGTCGGCATAGCCGAGGGCGTATCTGGACTCGTCCGGCCGATAAGTGACGGTTCAGAAACAAGTAAAACATCTACTCGACGAGCGATCTCCGCACCCAATTCAAAAACAATCGACAGAGACGATCCGGACAAGTTGAAAGGTCGAGCAATTCCGAGTGGTTCGTGCTTTCGTCTAATGGTACAGGATTAACAGGATTTTCAGGATGAACAGGATTATTTCCGTTTTCATTGCGGTTGGTTGAAGAAACAGCCCGCGTAGGTCGGGTAAGGCGCGCCTGTGGTGGTCCTGTTGGTTGCGGTGATTGGCGCGCCGCAACCCGACGCAAGATAACGGACTGTGCCCCGTCGGGCGGCAACCTGTCTGGGAGCGCGGGCGTCTCGCCCGCAAGGCCAACTCGGCCACGAAGCGTGCCTCTTACCCGCCCTGCGCGGACCTGTCCGCCTAGTAGCAAACAGATAACCCAATAACATCTTTTCGTCCGCGGATTACGCAGATTTTCACGGATTATTTCGTTTCCGATCTGCGTAATCCGCGGATAAAAAATCCTGTTAATCCTGAAAATCCCGTGAATCCTGTCCTATTGGAGCATTGCAACAAGCGTTCAGACTAAACCGTAAAACGATATAAAGATGGATCACTTGTTAGTACACCGTTCCTAATGGTACGCGGCCTGGTGGTCCTCAAGCGCGCCCTCGCGGTCGAAATCCAGGGTGCGGACACCGGCCCGGGCATAGCGGTGGGCGGCGAAGCGAGCGACGGCGGCTTTCTCACTAGTCAAGGCGCTGTCAAACAGCCGTTCGGCCAGGTCTAATTGGCCGTCCCGAACCAGCTCCTCCACCTGTTCCAGCAGTGGATCATCGCCGTCCAAGCCCTGGTTGATCTCCGCCAGTTCATCCACTAACCGCTCGTAGCGGCTGATCCACTTGTCCACTTCCTTCTGAGCGTCTTCCAAGGTGACACTTTTGCTCTCCAGGGCGCGGATCAGTGCGGCCTCGGCCTGGTCGCTGAGCTCGGAGCAGACGATAACGGCATCGACTCCACCGAGCCTATTGGTAATGACGGGGCTGCAGCTGCCACTGGTACGGATAGCCGGCTCAGGATTCGGGGCAGGTCCGGGTGGATGTTGCTCAATAACGAACTGGTTGAAAAGAACACTGAGTACAGCCACACCAACCCCCGAGAATATCCAGGTCCAGGGGCCGTTCTCACCTAACCGAGCCCACAGCCGGGAAAGCCTGGTCGAGGGGTTTTTGAATATGCTCATAGCGGTTTATCGCCAGCCCGGTGCTCAGGGGGACCAGCATAGCCTACTTGCCGGTACTGTGGGCGCCAATCCTTCCCGGAGATTGGAGGCGGGATGCGGTCGTCCCTGACCTATCCCGCCCTACGGGGGCCGCCTCTACCCCCTGACAACTGCTCGGCGGGATGCGGCCATCCCTGGCCTATCCCGCCCTACGGGGGCTACTCCCACGCTGGAGCATGGGGAGCCAGCCGAAAATCATTGTGTTAGTTTTTAAACAGCCTCTAAGCACCATTGATGCGGTTCGCCGCCGGGCGCGTCCCGCGCCCGGCGGCTCACCACATCCTACATCT
>NZ_SMSC01000047.1:0-16630 GCF_004359955.1 Candidatus Thiosymbion oneisti | reverse complement strand
GGAAACCATTCGTGCTTGCTCTTTGTGCTAAATGGTGCTGCCGTAATGGCTGGTAACGCATAAACGGGCCGGTGGATACCGGCCCGTTCAGAAGTAGGCTGGATTGAGGAACGAAACCCAGCAAGCCAATCTAGCTTTTAAGGGCAAACCTGGTGTGCTGGGTCTCGTCCCTTGCCTCAGCCTACCAGCTTACGTTAAGTGGCCTTGAACCCGATGTAGGTGTTCTTCTTTTCTCCTTCCGTCCGGTCGATGAAGGTCAGCCCCATGGGGGTGCCGATCTTGATCGCATCGGGTTTGGTGAGGTCTAGCCCTAAGATCTGGGCGCTGATTGCCGGGCCCTCGTCCAGGCGCACGACGCCGACGCAATAGGGATTCTTCGGGCCGTAGCCCGCTTCCACCATACGGGTCGGTCCATAGAGGGTTACGGTAAAGGCCTCCAGCTTGCCTTTTCCACTCATCTCCGTCCACTCCATCTTCTCGCTGTGACAGGTGGAGCAGACGGGACGCGGCGGTAAGAAGAGCTCACCACAGGACTTACACTTGGTGCCCATGAGCTTCTTCTCATCGACGAATTCGTAGAAACCGGCCGCATTGTAGAAATCTTTGCTCATGGTCTTATCTCCGCTCGAAAATGTTGACGACGCACACCTGACCGCTGCCCCCCAGGTTGTGGGTCAGGCCGAGGGTCGGCTCGCCCGGTAGCTGGCGCTCGCCCGCCTCGCCGCGCAGTTGCTTCCAGATTTCGATGACCTGCCCGACCCCCGAGGCACCCACCGGATGGCCTTTGGATTTGAGCCCACCGGAGGTATTGATGGGGCGGTCGCCGTCACGGGCGGTCCGACCTTCTTCCAGGGCCTTCCAGCCCGCACCGGGGTCGAAGAAACCCAGGTCCTCGGTGGCGATCACCTGGGTCATAGTGAAGCAGTCATGGACCTCGCAGACCTGGATGTCTTTCGGCGACTTGCCAGCCATCTCGTAGGCGGTCTGACCGGCTAGGACCGCCGGCTCGATCGTAGTCAGATCGGTACGGTCGTGCATGGGCACCCCGGAGGCAATGCCATTGCCGATGAGATGGACGGGCTTGTCGGTGAAGTTGTGGGCCATGTCTTCCGCCACCAGCAGGAGCGCCGCCGCGCCATCGGAGACCGGGGAACAGTCGAACAGGCGCATGGGCCAGGAGATAACCGGATTGGCGCGCGGGTCGCGCAGGAAGGCCATCTCATCATCCCACTGGGGGATCGGCTTGCCCTTTTTCTCCGCGCTCTTCTGCTTCATCTTGATGAAGTCGCCGATCCGCTTGCCGAACTGGGCCTTGGCGTTGAGGGCGCCGTTCTCGTGGTTCTGCAACGCCACCTTCATCATGGTCTCACCGGTAGCGCCGTAGCGGTCCATATAGGCGGTCGCCAGGGCGGCGTACAGGCCGGGAAAGGTGAAACCCGCCACGTTCTCGTACAGGTTGTCGCTGGCCGTGGCCAGGATCTCGGTGACCTTCTCGGTCGGCTGATCGGTCTCCTTCTCATAGCCGCCCACCAGCACCATGTCGGCAATCCCGGAGGCGATCGCCATCCAACCCAGACGGATGGCGCTCCCGCCGCTGGCACAGGCGTTCTCGGTGCGAATCGCAGGTTTTGGATTCATCCCCACCGCGTTGGCGATAAAGGGGGCGGTGAAGCATTGCCCCTCGAATTGGCTGCTACTGTAGTTACCGAAGTAACACTCCTCGATGTCCTTGGGGTCAAAACCCTTGTCCACCGATGCGCGCATGTCTTTGAAGGCCTCGACAAACAGGTCGCGGGTGGTCTTTCCGGGGAAGGCCCCGAAATTACTCATGCCCGCCCCGACCAGTGCGACACCACGATTGAACCGCTTAGTTGCCATCTTGAATCTCCAGGGTGGTAGTTAATTGTTATTGTCGGCGAACGACTCTCCAGCCGCTCACGGACGCGGGACCGCAACAGCACGTCCTTACGGCTTTTCCGATTCCAACAGGTTATCGCGGTCGATATTACCGGTGTATCCCTGTTCCGGGCACTCGGTTTTTGATGGTGGAGGATTCGAAGCTTTCTTAGAGGCTGTCTAAAAACTAACCCATTGATTATCGACTAGCTCCCCACGCTCCAGCATCAATTAAGCGTCTCGGTAGGCCACAGCCAACGCCTATCAGCACAGAGGAGCTGCGTCCACGGGAGTGGACAAGACGACGTTCCCACGCTGGAGTGTGGGAAGAGCGCGAGGAGCCTTCCATTATTTTACACGATGACGAAGAAACAAACGATTTGCTTCAACGGGGCTATGTGTTAATCGAGGTCGCGACCGACTGAAAAGGTAAATGCCCCTGTTTTTATTTTTTCAAAATCCGGAAGATTGCCTTGCTGGCCCATAATTGATTGTACGTTTTCTTCCTGTCTTTTTTGATATTCGGCAACTCGTTAGACGCTTTTCCGCTGCGACTTGATATCGGCGATTATGTCTTTCACGGACATGCCCTTGAAAAGCTGCTCGCGTTCTTCAGTGTAGTTCCTCGTGCCGGCTCTGAACTGGCTCAGGAATCGAATTGTGTCAACGACACCGATCTCTACTGATGAGAACATTCGTAGCGTGCTGAGTTACTTCGGAAATGGGTTAAACGTGTATTGTCATCTCAAAACCTCCGATACGACACCGAGTACAGAAATAACTTCGCAGCCAAGGCCGGTTACTGCTTTGGCTTTCCGCAGAAGTCGATCGTCGCATGTCGCAAAGAAATCTACCTTTGCTGTTGATGCAAGCGCCAAATGTACCGCGTCCATAGGGTCGATCCCATAACCTTCTAGGATGATTGCCAGCGTTTCTACCTGACAAACGGTCAAATTCCGTGAGATTACCCCTGGCTCCCACGCTCCAGCATCAATAAGGGACCAGCTAGACCAACACCAACTAATATATCAGCCAGAAAGGCACGGTCCGCTGGAGCGATAACGGGAAACCGCGCCGCTTTGCCGGATCCGCGTGCAGCATTCCGTCAGGAGTCGTGACTTGAGTCTCCGGATTGTCCACTATTCCGATTTGCAGATTTCGTATTATCACCAGGTGGATTACTGGGATCTAAATTTCCCTCTATATTTCCCTCTATTGGTTGGTGGCCCTTATCATGCACTGGCTGATAACCATCACGAAGCGGAATATTCTTGTCACTCATGTCAATCACTCCAGATTCATTGATAAAAGCGGATGAGTTTGATCGCGCTGGCCGAGATTATGGCGCCATGGGATCTTTCGAGTGGCCTGACAAATTTGTCATTTCCTCCAATTTCCCATAATTGCTGAAGATATAATTGTTCTTCAGCCGGATAAGAAGACGCGAATGACTTTGTATCGTACATACCGCCTATTATCTCACCGCCAGTCAGCTCAATAATAATCCAGTAAGACTGGCCGTTTCTGAAGACGCGATCCCAAGGTTTCGCTATTGGATGAGGCGCATATTTTTTGAAAAACTTCTGTTTCCGCAACCAAAGGAAAACTAACAGAATGTGCCAAGCTGGATAGTTGCTTCCCCATTGGTATTTATAATCCAGCACTATCAACCATAACAGCAACGAATAATTTATACAGCTATATGCAACCACATCTACCAGGGATTTTCCAACTTCTCTTCGTTCTGATGGCACGAGGAGGTCGTATGTTTTTATGGATATAAAGCCTGGAATCACAAAGGCAATAAACAAGACCAGCTTATCGGCATCCCAAATATTCATTGCATACTCATGCTTCGATACGTTCCGCCAACACGCGAAGGGCAAGGGATTCGGCTTGTGCGATGGCCTCTTCCCGCGTCTTGCCATATTTCATTACGCCGGGAATTTCGAGTACCTCGGCAATCCATCGTCCGTCCGTTTCCTGTTCTGTTTCGAGCGTAAATCGCACGTTTCACCTCATCAGGTTTCTTTCATGCCAACTGTAATCTATTTCCGGATTTCCTTCCTGGATACCAATTGATCTTATCAGCCATTCTTCTTTTGAGGCGGTGGTGGCGGGGGTGCCGGCCTTACATTTTTTGGCGGCGGAGGGTTAGCTCCATCATACTGAATATCATACTGACGAGGTGCTGGTGGCGGCGGCGGTGGTGGTTCCGGTCTTACATTTTTCGGTGGTGGAGGATTCGACTGTTTTTTACTCATCCTCTTTCTCCCAAGTGTTTTCGAGGAATTCAACCCACTTTATACCTTTAGTATCCACTAAAATGCTTTTGACTCCAGGTATTCTTTCTTCTTTTCCATTTTCATGGATCCATGCGGGATCGGCTATAAAAAAATGTCCCTGTTCCGGGTCCGATGGCCATTCGATCGGCCACCCGTATAATCGCCTTTCATCGTCGAAATGCAAAACTACGAATGTTACGTTATCCAAGAATGAACCGGACCACTCCGATGAATACGAGGTTTCTCGCGTTATATTTTTATCCCTGAGATACTTATGGATCTTATTGGTGTTTGCAAAGTAAGAAAAGAGGATGCCGAATATGATGGCGATCAGAATAGAGGTGATAAGAGTTAGAAAAGGGCAACCGCAAATCGGTAGCCTGTAAAAAACGGAAACAAAAACCGGAGACTAGTCTGAAGAACAACTCATTTAATCTGGCGAAACCCAAACTTCCACACGCCGGTTGTTATTCCTCCCTCTTTCCCAATTATTGCAAGCAATCGGAAAACTTTCTCCAAATCCCCTAACATCCAGCAGATTACGCTCTCTCATATTCTGTCCCATATCTTTTTCGATAAACTGCGCTACCTTACTGGCTCGATCCAAGGATAATCTCCTGTTTCTCTCCGCTGGTCCTTCAAAATCAGCGAATCCCAACAGAAACAGATGGTGATTTTGCCAGAATTGATTGTAATAAGAAATCAAACGTTTCACGTCGTCCTTTGCCCGATAATCGAGATCTGAGGAACCAGACCTGAACCGGAAGGTAAACGATAGGCGTTCACCGCGCATGGCAAGCCTATTCATATCCATCAGAAATTCAGATTCCTCGGCGAGCATTGGAGCTAAGCGCAAGCGTTGCTGCACGATGCCTCCTAAGAACCTGCCAGCCCTTTTCCCATTAAGATCGACAAAATCTTTCTGGCTGACAATTGTTTGACCTTCCGGCGATTTCGCAAAATTAATGAAGTCTTTAATGAAAGCAGTATTTTCTCCATTGGCAGGTAAGGTATAGAGATAGAGGCGGCGACTGAGGGGATACTCTTCCGTCTTAATAGGTAATGGTTCAGGTCGGTAGAGAAATGCACACTCCCAAAGGTTTATCACCTTTGCCTTTCCACTATAGGCATGGCCCACATAACCGATTCGGTCAACATTTTCAAGCACACAGTCTCTCACACTGGTATTAGTTAGGTTTTCAACTGCAGTGAACGAGTAACGTTTACCTTCCATCACTCTATCATCGAATACGTCACGTGTTCCAGCACCGCTTACACGCACGCATGGCTTAATGCCCATCGCTTTCCCGCCGACTTGGTCCCAGGTGATTTTCCCTCGAAAGAGTTGTTGAATCTGTTCCCGAGTAAGTGAGTTTACTGGATTGTCGGGATGAACAATTACCTTAATTCCGTCCAGTGCGATAACATGTTCCCTCACCGCGCTGTAGCGTTCAATCAAATCCGAATACTCCTCCTTTTCGATTTGGCGCGAGGACATGACTACTTCAGCCTCACCAATGATGGCTGCGCCAAACCCTTTGCCCGATCCCGTCACCTTCACCATAAAGTTATTGGGTGTTCCTGAGGAAGCGGACGTAATCGTCATAAATTGTGTATGATATTCATCAGTACGTTCGCCGTCTTTCCATTTTATCCCAGTTGCGTTACGTCTTTGCATCAAGTACTCCTCTAACAGCTTGGGCAGCAATTGCTCTCCTACCGTACTAGAACCAACAAAGCGTAGCGGGTTTTCAGGAGGTGGTGGTGGGGAGCTTGGTTTGCCGACAATAAATACGGACTTAGATAATTCCGAGTAATAGCCGGGTTGCTGCTCCCCGTTGGTCATCTTGCGCACTTTAGCATTGATATTGCGGAACATGATTTCCATTGGCTCAGATTCTTTTAACGCTTCCAGAAGGGCTGTGGCATATGGACTGTGAGTATCGTCTAGAGTCAGATAATCCTTTGCCACGGAGTCCGGCGCCGTTGAATAAGCAATAAAGGCATTGGCTAAACGATCAAAAGGAGCAAGTCCCACAACTGGTCTTCCATCACGCCCTCTTCCTTGTATAAGTTTGTCACTAAGCGGGTCATTCCGACAGGCATCCAGGATGAATATCACAGGCCCGCGGCTAGAAGCCTTAATGTCCCGCATGACGTCGTTAGCGTTGATGGCTTGCCGCTTCAAACTGCGTTTGTTTTTCGCTGATTCAAGCGAACCTATTGGCATCAAGTAGTTTTCTCCATCATTTTGTATCCCATGGCCGGCATAAAAGAAAACTCCCAGCTTTGAATTGTTGAGCTGGGTAATGAACTTCCTGATGCTATTATCCATTTTTGTTACGTCCGCATCAAGTTCCTTGATGACATCGTAACCATGGTCGCTAAGATAGCGTGCGATTTCACCTGCATCATTCAAGGGGGTTTTAAGAGGTGCTGTTTTGTAATTGGCATTACCGATGATTAAGGCAACGCGTTCCTGTGCCAGTGTCGGAATAGCATTTAACATTCCAACAAACCAGATAAGTAAGAAAGCGTGTCGGTTAAACATAATCATTATCCCAATTTACTTGTAGTCGGATTGAAATTTCTTGTTGCCAAAATAAAATACTTTCAAGTAAATGCCATCTTCGTTACTATCGTATCCTAATTCGAAGCAATGGAGATGATAAATTTGTGCACATCGGCCAGCTCTTGCCGGGTGTGTCACAAGATGGATATTCTTTCTATGCCCTGCAAGCGTTTGTTAGCGGCTATCTGACTGATTCTACGCCAAGGTCCTTACATATCTTCTTTACCACTGTATCTTTAACTTCTGAATGTCTTGGGATTGCAGAACGCTTGTTTAACTCCGGGTTGAACCACCATGAATGTTTCCTTCCTTCCCTCAACAATTCGCATCCCTGGCTGCGGAGGTATTTCAGGAATTCCTTTCTTTTTATACTGCGATTTTTTCTTCCATATATCCGATACCTGCTGCTACTAAAGCATCTTGCCGATTAAACTCTAACGCCTCTTTAAGAGTAACCTCCAACGTATTTTTTAATTCATCATAGGTCTTTTCCTGACAATTCACTCCAGGGACTTCTTCAATCCAACCTATCCACCAATTATCTTCTTCCTTAATAATAGCCGTATATTCGTGTTTCATAGCCTGTCCTCGCGGTGTTGAGCCGTTCTTCCGCTAACCTGTGTTCTCAACTACTAACATTGAGCCGACAGAATTGCCACGGAAAATTCGTCCGCTGAGTTGGCTGTTTTTAGTACCAGTTTTCCACGGTCGAACGGCAATCTTTTATCCGCAGATTGCGCAGATTATCGCAGATGTCTTCATTTCTATGACAATGTAATAATCTGCGTAATCTGCGGATTCAAATGGTACCGCTACGTGTCAAGCCCGCTCCCGCAGCCATTTGGCAACGCCCGGCGCCAGCATTTTCTGCGACTTGCCGCCGACATAGATGCCGATGTGGCCGGAGGGGATGGCCATTTCCGTGTAGTCATCGGTCCCCGCCTTCTCCCCGAGTATCTTTGAACAGTGCGGTGGCACCAGGTGGTCGGCCGTCGCATAGCAGTTGAGGATCGGCATGGTAAGATTACCCAGGTCGACGAGGCGGTCGCCGATCATCTTCTCGTTCTTGACCAGCTGGTTGTCCCGCATGAAATCCCGCACGAACTCCCGGTAGGCCTCACCGGCTGCATCCGGACCATCGAACAACCACTTCTCCATGCGCAGGAAGTTCATCATCGCCTTCTCGTTGTCCAAGATGTCCAGCATGTCGTGGTACTTGCCGAAATTGAGCGCGAAGGGCTTGACCAGGAGGAAGGTGAAGTTGAGGACATCCGCAGGCACGTTGCCGTAGGCATCGACCATCAGCTCCACATCCACGCCTTTGCCCCAATTGAAGAGCAGTCCGACCTCCGGATTCTGCTTATCCCAGCCGGGATGAAAATCGATCGGGGTCACGGTCAGGATCAGGTTTGCCACCTTGTCCGGGTGCAGCGCCGCATAGCAGGTGGCGAGGGTGCCGCCCTGGCAGATCCCGAGAACATTGATCTTGTCGACCCCGTGCCGCTCACGCAGGAAATCGACGCAATTATCCACATAGCCGTTCACATAGTCGTCCACGGTGAGGTACTTGTCCGCCGGTGCGGGATCGCCCCACTCGATCAAGTAGGTATCCAGTCCCTCCTTGACCAGGTTGCGCACCAGGGAACGGTCTTCCTGGAGATCGGCCACCAGGTAGCGGTTGACCAGGGCATAGACAATGAGCAACGGGGTTTCGAGCAGGTCGTCTTGGGTCGGCAGGTAATGATAGAGCTTGAGCTTGTCTTCCGTGTACACGGTCTCCTTGGGCGCGGTGCCGATGTCCACGTCCTCATCCTTGAGACTGCTGAGGAATTCGAGGCCCTTGGTGATCTTGTCGTTGATCTCCTTGATCTCTTTGACGGCATCCTTGGGCTGGATATCGATGGGTAGTGACAGCATGGATTTTCTCCAAAAGATAGGAATTGCGTTCGGAAGGGCACGACTCAAACAGCGGGTTCCACACGCGCTGCCGGCTTCTTGCGGACCGGTGCCTTCTTCGCTGTCTTTTGCGTTTCTACCTGTTTGATCGCATTCTGTGCCGTCGGCTTGGTTTCCGCCTTGGCTTCCATAGCCGGCTTGGTCTGCTCGTGCATGGCCTTTTTCAACGCCTTGACCTCTTTGCGCAATTCGTACAGCGTCTTGTAGGCATCGTCGAGCTCGCTGCGGGTCGGCAGGTTCAGGCCCTTCAGGACCATCTCGACCACCGTTTGCTGCATGAGCTTGTAGGACATGCCGGCCGCTGACAATTCGCGCTGCGCCTTCAGATATTCCTCGGATGCGTACATCTCGGTGAAGACCTTGTCGGCGGACTCGAGCCACAGGCGATTCAGGTCGCGCACGCTCCGGATCTTCTCGCCCTGTTTGCTCTTCTCCGCCAGGGCCTCCATCACGGCCTCCACCGCTTTACTCAGGGCCCCGGTCGTCATCCTATTGAACTCGAGCATGACCTTGCGCAGATCGACGAAGGCATCGAAGGCCCGCAGGATCTTCGCTTGGTGTTCGCGAGTGACGCCGATACTGGGAATCTCGGCAAACCCGACAAAAGGCCCGGTCTGGAAGTCGTCCTGCCCCATCGTGAGTAAGCGGCCCAACCCCGTCGATCCTCCCAGCATCATTTCACCCAAATGCCCACTGCCGGTCGCCTCGAGCGCCGACGAGAGCCAGGGTTTCAGCAAGGGGCCCCACTCGCTCAGGTAGGATTGCCAGAGGGCCTGGGTGTCCTTAGACATCTCGAGCATGTCACCGGACGCCCCGGTGAGCTGTTGAAACCAGTCGGTCGTGAACCCCGAGAGCGGAGACCGCCAATCCCGACCGGCATCGAGCTTGGGGGCGACCAACTGCCAGGCACGGGTCAGCAACTCCAGGTTGCGCATCATCGAGAACTGGCTGCCGAAGACCTGGCGGCCGGCATCCCGCGCAACCCCGGCCGGGTCCGTCCACAGCGACATCGATTGCTGAAACCATTCCATGGGATTCATCGCAAAGGCTTGTGGTTTCGGTTGGGCACCCACGGCGCGACCGGCGAGATCTTGCCAACTGTCCCAGACATTCTTCTGCGCCTCGGTCCAGGTCTTCAACATTTGTTCGGCCTGTTCGGTCCAGTCCGCCATAGGATTCCTCCTAATTAGAGTTATTGGTAATATTCTAATCAAGCGAATTATTCATATAATGACTCATGCGCAGCATGGAATGCGAAGGTGTCATATAGGAATAGAGGCTCGAAATAAGCGTTCATTTATACTACAGTGCCGACTGAGCTGCAACAGGACCAGGTTGTGAGCTCTTATTGCAGAAGATCTGCGATCTGATAATCTTTAGGCGCAAACTGCAGGTTTGGAATCTTCTCGCTATCCTGGGTGCTATTCCTGCAGGAAGCTTTTTTCCACCATAAAAAAACCTAAGGAGGTACGGAGTGGACGTAAAGGGCAGTGTAATCGTCATCACGGGCGGCGGTACCGGCATCGGCGCCGCGGTTGCCAAAAACCTGGCCGCGGACGGGGCCAAGGTCGCACTCGCCGGTAGGCGTATCGAACGTCTGGAGCAAACGGTCAAGGAGATCAAGGAAGCGGGCGGCGAGGCGATCGCGGTGCAGACCGACGTCACCAAGGAGGAAGACCAGAGCAAGCTGATGGATAAGGCGATCGAGACCTTCGGTTCCCTCGACGTGGTCCTGGCGAACGCGGGGCGCTTCGCCGACAGCCTGATGATCAACACCGACAAGAACACCGGCAAGGTCAAGAATTTCATGACCACCGAACAGTTCAAGGCGGTCGTCGACACCAATCTCATCGGCACCTTCATTACCTTGCGAGAGGCCGCCCGGCGTATGGCTGACAGTGGTAAGGAGGGGTTGCTGCTGATCACCTCCTCGATCAACAGCACCGGCCAGATCGGACAGCTCAACTATTCCTCTACCAAGGTCGCACTCACCCTGTGGCCCAAGATCCTGGTGGGCGAGTTCCACCTGAAGCACCTGCCGATCCGGGTCGTCGGCGTCTCACCGGGCTACACCGCCACGGAAATCCTCAAGGGGATGAACGAGACGGCCCTGGAGGCGATCCTCAAAGACGTCCATGTCGGCCATTTGGTAGAGCCGGAAGAGCTCGCCGGCACCATCAAGCACGTCATCGCCAACGACTCGATCGATGGCACGACCATTGAGGTAACCGGCGGTCTGGTCTACGGACCACGGGCGCGCGCGAAATAGCCTCTCGCCGCGGGTATTGCTCGGACGCGGTGCCCGCGGCTGAAATGCTCGACCAGGCTGGTAGCCGGCGGCTGGTGACCGGTAGCTATACTTTCACACAGAACAATCTGCGCATTTCACTCCCTCTCCCTCCGGGAGAGGGCGGGGGTGAGGGGGAAATTCAAAAGCTCAGATTGTGCCGTGTGGCAGTATATCAATTCACCGGCAGCTTGGCCTGGAGTACCTCGCGGTCGAACCACCAGTTGTCCTGGACCAGGACATCCACCACATTGCGGAGGCGTACCAGGAATTTGGCGGGGTCCTTGATCTCGAGTCGCTCCATCCAGCGATCGAATGCCTCCTGGCTATCCACCTTGCCGTGGCGCCTGGCAACCGTTCCCAGGGTTTGGCTGACCAGGAACATCAGGTTTTCACGTTGTGAGCCGGAGGCCCGGATGTCGGCAAGAAACAGGGCGGTGGTGGCGGCCACAGCGGCGCCGTCTGCGTCGTCCGGTGTTTCGTTTATCACATGGGTCAAGAGCGCCACCGAGAGCTCCGGGTCCATCGGATAGGTAACCGTGAGCCAGATGCCCTGGCCTAGGGCGTTCAGGGAGTCGGGCTGATCGGACTGGAATAAGACATCGCAGGCGTCGGCGGCGGATTCGAAGTCCTCCAATCGGATGAAGGTATCGAGCGCTTCACGACCCAGTGGCCAGGCCGCTTCGCCCCGCTCCAGATTGACCAGGGTACGCGCCGTCTGCAGCTTGATGTCGGCAATGTCCTGCGGGGCGCCGGCGCTCTGCACCAGCTCCCGATGCCGGTCCTGCAGGGCTTGCAGGTGGGACTCCAGGGCGGCTTCCTGGGCACTGTAGTTGACGACCGATTCGGCGGCGGTGTCCCCGAGCCGGAGACCCTTTAGATCGTAGTGCTTCATGGTTTCTGCCCGGATTCTTCGCACTAATGATTTTCTGCTTGCTCAGGTAAGACGGTGCTTTCTAGCGGCTGCAATGTCCGCTAGCGGATCAGCCCGCTGAATGCGGCCTCCAGCCGGTCTTCCCAATCCGCGGGCGTATCCGGGTAGGGCGGCGTTACGTCCATGCGGAAGAAACGTTCCCCACTGCGTGCAACCTCCTGAACCAGGGGGAGAAGCGTGTCGAAGGACTCGACCTCCTTATGGGCTACCAGGATATCACTCAGTTTCAGCATAGCTGCCCCCTTGGGTTCAGGTTCATCCGCCGAATATGTAGACGCCGGCCTGGGAAAACAACCGGTCGCGTTCGGCAGGGAAAACGACATCTGTAAAGGCAACCGGAAAAGCACCGTGCGGGAAAACCACAGGCTGCGTTTGATGGGGGAGAGCCGGCGAGTGGGGCTAGGATTCGGCTCGTGAGGCACTACCGAACGAAAGGGACGGGAACGGATAGGCCGGATCTACGGACGCAGGACGTCTGCTCTCTGCTCTGCCGGATAAAAGACAGTCGTTACCAATCATTCCCCATGCCCACAGGGCAGACCTACCTGGTGTCAGCATGCCGGCGATCGAAGGTATCATAGGCCCCGACGATGCGCTGCACCAAGGCGTGGCGCACGACGTCCCGGGCATTGAAGAAGGTGAAGCTGATACCCTCCACGTGGCGTAGAATCTCGATCGCCTCGCGCAGCCCGGAGGCTTGTCCACGCGGCAGATCCACCTGGGTGACGTCACCGGTGACCACGGCGGTGGAGCCGAAACCGATGCGGGTCAGGAACATCTTCATCTGCTCGGGCGTGGTGTTCTGGGCCTCGTCCAGGATGATGAAGGCGTCGTTCAGGGTACGTCCACGCATATAGGCCAGGGGGGCGACCTCGATCACATTGCGCTCGATGAGCTTGTTCACTTTCTCGAAGCCGAGCATCTCGTACAGGGCGTCGTAGAGGGGTCGCAGATAGGGATCGATCTTCTGGGCCAGATCCCCAGGTAGGAAGCCGAGCCGCTCGCCCGCCTCCACCGCCGGGCGCACTAGCACTAGGCGGCGTACCCGGTCGGATTCCAGGGACTCCACCGCACAGGCCACCGCCAGATAGGTCTTACCCGTACCGGCGGGACCGATCCCGAAATTGATGTCGTTGTGCAGGATGGCGTGCAGGTAGCGCTGCTGATTCGGTCCCCGGGCGCGGATCAAGACGCGCTTAGTCTTGATGACCACATCCGGCAACCGCTCCCCCGCGCCGTCCAGCAAGGCGTCCACCCCGGACTCCTGGAGGTGGAGATGGACTCGCTCCGGGGTCAGGATCTCATCCGCACTCACCCGGTAGAGCTCGCGCAATACCCGGGCCCCGGCAGCGACCGACCGACGCTCACCGATCAGGCGGAAGACGGCCCCACGGTTGTTGATCTCGATGCCTAACCGGGACTCGATCTGACGCAGATGCTGGTCGAGCTGCCCGCCCAGATTGGCCAGCCGCTCATTGTCCCCCGGCAGCTCGAGATCGAGGGTTTCCAACTGGGTAGACAAGGCTATGGATTCCGGACAAATTAGAGAGCGGACTTAAGTCTTCCTGTCCGGTCGAGAAGTTGCTTTAGTATGGCCTTAAAATCGCTGAGCCAGCTGTCGATTTGGATGCCGGATGTTGCAAGAGGCTGCTTAAATCGAGTTTTTCTGCTTGCTTACGCATCTGCGCTGCATCGTAGGCCGCTTGCAGCTTCAGCATCATTTCCATGTTGACGCTGAAGACCTTCTCAAATCGCAGCGCCATTTCCGGCGCTAACGACTCTTGTCCCTGCAAGAGGGCGGACAAGGTGTCCTGACGAACGCCGAGCGCTTCTGCGGCCTGCTCTATAGTCAAGCTCAGCGGCTTTACCACTTCGTCATATAGAAAGATCCCCGGATGTGGCGGCGTCATTCCCATCTTGAGTGCAGTCATAGCTCAGCCCCTCTTTAATGATAATCTTCGAGATTAAGATTCATAATTTCATCCCCCTCAGCCTCAAAAACCAAACGCCAATTTCCGGTAACAGTAATACTCCATTGTCCTTGTCGATCTCCTGTTAGCGGATGCAAGCGCCAGCCAGGCATCATATCTAGTTGGGATAAATCATCCGCAAAAGTTAACGCAGCCAAGATGTTTCTTATCTTTGGAACCATCATCGGTGTCAAACGACTGGCATCATCTTGCTCAAAAAGATGCTTAAGCCCTTTGTGGCGAATGCTCTTAACTCTCATACCGGCGAAATCATCATATTAGGTCCTGTTGACATTTACCCTAACCGACGGGTTTCTATATATTAAATGGTCGTAACATCCGAACGGTCCGCACAGCGGACCCTACACTAACCTTTGATTGACTGTAGGGTCCGCTGTGCGGACCTTCTAAATGTCAACACGACCTAGCTCCGGGTCACCGGATAAGCTCCCCCCGCAGTGAGTTGGGTAGGGCCCGGGTAATGGTCAAATCCACAAAATCTCCGATCAGATCCCGCGGGCCCGCAAAGTTGACCACCCGATTATTGGCGGTGCGTCCTGCAAGCTCCGTCGGTTTCCGGCGCGACGACCCCTCTACCAGTACCCGCTGGATGGTCCCCACCATACGCCGGCCGATGATTTGGGCGTGATGGTTCAGACGCTCCTGCAGGCGTGCCAGGCGCGCCTGCTTGACCATGCCGGGAACTTCATCCGGGTAATCCGCGGCGGGGGTGCCGGGGCGCCGGCTATAGATGAAGCTGAAGCTGGTATCGAATCGGATCTCGTCCACCAAGGCCAAGGTGGCGGCGAAGTCCTCCTCCGTCTCGCCCGGAAAGCCGACGATGAAGTCAGAGGAGATGCCGATATCCGGTCGCACCCGGCGCAGGTGTCGGATCTTGGACTTGTACTCGAGAACCCTATACCCCCGTTTCATGGCCGCCAGGATCGGATCGGAACCGCTTTGCACCGGCAGATGCAGGTGGCTCACCAGCTCGGGCACCTCCGCATAGGCCTCGATCAGGGAATCGGAGAGCGCCGCCGGGTGCGAGGTGGTGTAGCGGATGCGGTCGATACCCTGGATGGCGGCCAGGTAGCGGATCAAGAGCGCCAGGTCGGCGTTCTCCCCGTCGTGCATGGGGCCGCGGTACGCGTTCACGTTCTGGCCTAGCAGGTTGATCTCCCGCACCCCTTGCTCCGCAAGCTCCGCGACCTCTGCGATCACATCGTCGAAGGGACGACTGATCTCCTCGCCCCGGGTGTAGGGCACGATGCAATAGGTGCAGTATTTGGAGCAGCCTTCCATCACCGAGACAAAGGCCGTGGGTCCCTGGGCCTGGGGTGGAGGCAGGCAATCGAACTTCTCGATCGCAGGGAAGGAGACATCCACCTGGGGCCGACGCTGATCCCACAGGGCCTCGAGCATCTGCGGTAACCGGTGTAAGGTCTGGGGGCCGAACACCAGATCCACATAGGGTGCCCGCTCGCGGATCGCCGCGCCCTCCTGGCTCGCCACACAGCCGCCGACGCCGATGACCAAGGCCGGATTGCGCGTCTTCCAGGGGCGCCAACGACCGAGCTGGGAGAACACCTTTTCTTGGGCCTTTTCCCGCACGGAGCAGGTATTGAGCAGCAGCACATCCGCGTCCTCGGGTCGATCAACGCGCTCTAGGCTGTGCGACTCAGCCAGGACCTCCGCCAGGCGGGCGGAATCGTACTCGTTCATCTGGCAGCCGTAGGTTTGAATGAAGAGCTTTCCGGACATGCTGTTAAGTGTATGCGGAACGGCGAGTTGGGCTGAATTGCTGGTTCGAATCGCGGGCGATTCCGGCTCCGGGGGGAACGCGTATAAATCCTCCTGGGAACATGATCTTTTCAATCCGCAGATTACTCAGATTCTCACAGAATGACTTAGTTTTTAGACAGCCTCTCAGTCCCAACAAGCATCCCCCAGGCTCCCGACAGCGGTCTTTACGCCCGTATTTGTCAGAGTGAAAGCAGTACACCCGGCATCCGCGGCCTGTGGGCCATCTGCGACGGGGGTCGCGGTCAGACGATAGGTCGTAGCGGTCAGGGTGGGCATAACCCGGTAGAACCCCTGTGACGAGATAATCTCCACCGTCGATTGGATCGGGCAGTCCACATAATCGTAGACACCGCCGAACTGGGTATAGCAGCGTTCGAGGGTCTGGGCCACTTCCATCAGCCCGATCACGGCATCACTCCGCCGGGATCTCCTGACGGATTCGGTATAGGCAGGATAAGCCAGCGCCGTGAGGATGCCGACAACCGCCATCACGATCAAGAGCTCGATGAGCGTAAAGCCCCTTGTGTGCGCAACATACACCTTTGTGGTTCTATGGATTTTGCTCACTGGAATTGGAAGAACCTTTGAAAAATTTGAGGCGCCTGGAAGGATTATTCAGTGTAGCACCTTGTTAGGGTGTACTGTACGGACCAAGAAAGTGTTCCCCATTGAAGTGAATCAGGTGGGACGGTGCATCAGCCACCCACACCTCGGTTTCCCATGCGATTTCCCCAAGGTAACGGCCCATGATTGCCCGGTTCGGAAAGGCGGTCACATAGACCGGCCCAGCAGTCGATCCGGCGAAGAGATCGGCAAGCTCGGTGTGCCGCTTGGCATCGACTGGCCCGTGGCTGGTGACAGACTCAACCAGCAGCAGCCAGTTTTTCACGGTATAGTGCAGCACTACATCTGGCATCTTGCCGTGTG
>NZ_SMSC01000046.1:0-20377 GCF_004359955.1 Candidatus Thiosymbion oneisti | reverse complement strand
GACAAGCTGGGGGTGTATCAGGGCTTTCTGAGGGAATGGTTGGAACATTTGGTGGTGGTTAATATCTAAGTTGGAACCTGACCAACAGCACTGGCCGCTATGCTCCCTCTCCCTCTGGGAGAGAGCCTGCCCCGAGCGCAGCGAGGGGGCTTGGGGAGAGGGGATCAAAAAGATGAATCTCTCTACTTTAACACTTATAAATTTACCACCACCGAACATTTTATCCATACATAGCGCAAAATTATGCTCGTAACCCGCTGTTTTTATAGAGATCCTGAATGGTAGAGAATCAGCATACCGGATGCCGATGGGCAGAGTACGACTGCATCCGGGAAACTTGAAAATGCAGAAACCGAAATGCTTGCCATGGCAACTTGAAAATGCGATAGTTGAATTTGATAAACATCACACTGATTGTGAATCGCCAGTACCGAATAAGCCTTAAAGGAGGTCTATATGTTTTTCCCATTCTCCCTACCGTTTTTCCCCTTTAATCTTCACGGGCCGTCAAGTGGAGATCTTAGCTTATTTTCTCCAGAGGTTCACATTGCCGGTAATCCTAAAATTGAGAAAAAAGTCGTGACAGACGTAGCCAGCTATGGCACACAACTCGGAACCTTGTCCAAAGTGGTGCTGGCGCTTGCCGAAGGGAAAGAGAGCGAACATATTGATCAACTTGATCAACATATTGATCAATTGAGGAAAAGGGTAGAGAGAATCAAAAAGATTAAAGAAGACAATGCCGTTAATGCCGAAGAAGACATCAAATATCGATTGGAAGAACTAAAAAACAATCATAAAGAAGTATTCGAACGGGTGATCAAAAGCCATCATGAAGAAATTAAAAAAGCAGAATCCTCTAACCGTTAAATATCGGGCACCTTGAAAGACTCAAGGTGCCCTCAGTGCAATGCCATTAAGTTAGCTGTTGGCCGCTTGTCGTGGTGGGTCGGAATACGCAAGAGAAAACGACGAAGCGCGCGAATCGGCGCGAACCGATCCGCAAAGGTTTGTGTGATCTGGAATTTCGCTTGCGTTGGGGTTCGTTCCCCCCCTCAACTTAACCTGGCCAGGCACCCGCAAGGGGTGCCTTTACAAAAAGTCTTTGCGCCTTTGCGGCTCCAATCGCCGAGCAGTGTTGGGATCCGCGCGCGGGACGGTTTCAGGCCGAGGCGTTGCGGACCGGGTTGTCCAAGCCCCCGAGGTGCTCGATCTCGACCCGCGCCTGGTCTCCATCCGCGAGGAAGACCGGCGGGGTGCGGGCAAAGCCGACGCCCGGCGGTGTTCCCGTAAGGATCAGGGTGCCCGGCAACAGGGTCGTATCCCGGCTGAGGTGGGCGATGAGCTGGGCCACGGAGAAGATCATGTCACTGGTGTGGCCGGTCTGCATGGTCTCGCCGTTAAGTAGACAGCGCACGTCCAAGGCTTGAGGGTCCGGGATCTCATCCGCGGTGACCAGCACCGGGCCCAGGGGACAGAAGCCGTCGAAGCTCTTGCCGCGCACCCACTGCCCGGCACCGCCGTGTTTCTGCCAGCGCCGGGCCGAGACGTCGTTCGCGCAGCTATAGCCGAGGACATGATCCAGGGCCTGCGCCTCCGCCACGTCCTTGGCGGGGCGCCCGATGACGACCGCCAGCTCCGCCTCGAAATCGACCTCCGGACCATGGGTGCAGGATACCGGCAGGACGATGGGGTCCCCCGGACCCGTGACCGTCGTGGTGGGCTTCATGAAGAGGATGGGGTGCTCGGGGATTTGCGCCCCGGTCTCCTGGGCGTGGGCGCGGTAGTTGAGTCCGATCCCGAAGATGTTGACCGGGACGAGCGGGGGCAGCCACTTGTTCACGGCGATCCTCTCTCCGGTCTCGCTCAGGCCCGCGTAGAGGTCGCCTGCCAGCCGGAGTGCGTACCCTTGGTCGCGGCCTCCTTCATCGCCGGGGATCCCGTAGTGGACTGCCCCGGCGGCGTCCTGAAAACGTGCAATGCGCATAGTGGTTGCTCCTGGTTCGATCAGATTCGACGAGGCGGTCATTTTATCCGCAGATTACGCAGATTTCCGCAGATGAGAAACGAAATAATCCGTGGAGATCTGCGTAATCTGCGGATCAGAAAAATCTTCGTGTCCCGTGTGCCTTTGGGGTTCGAACTATCGCAACCAAAACCGCAACCTGGCTACCGGCCAGGCGGGTCATTGGTGGGCGCAGCTCACCCTGCTTTCAAAGGATCTCTCCCTTCGGGAAGGTGTCGCAAAAGGCACCGATCTTCGCCCTTTGACCCCCTCTCCCTAAGCCCCCTCACTGCGCTCGGCGCAGGCTCTCTCCCGGTGAGGGTGTCGCAAAAACCCCGCTCCCGGTGTCTGGTTCCCACGCAGCGCGTGGGAACGAGAAAACTCAGCCTGACTGATGACCATTTGGACCGGCAACTGGGCATTCAGGTTTTACCCGATAGCCAGAAGGGCCAACGAAATATCGGTAGTCCCGGGAGCCGACAAGATGTCGGCGATCCCAGGGGCCGACAGGATGTCGGCGGTCCCGGGCCGGCTGGGACCGCCGTCTTTCAGACGGCTTACGGACCCCATGACCAGCTGGCGGCAACGCTCAGAGCAGACGCCCTCTGGGCTGCACCGGATAACAACGCCGGACAGCCGGCAGGTTTGATTCCCGTGTATACACGAATGCTGGACACCGGCCTGATGCTCTCCGCGGCGCGGAGCTTCCAGCTTCCCACGCAGCGCGTGGGAACGAGAAAGACCGCGTCGGACGTCACCTTTTACGACACCCCCCCACCGGGAGGATGTCGCAAAAGCGGTGGCGTCAGCTGCCAGTCTGTGAAATTTAAACCACAGAGGACACCGAGAACGCAGAGCATTGGCCGCTTCCTTTCTCTGTGTTCTCTGCGTTCTCTGTGGTTCGAAATGATTTTTGCGACACCCTCTTCGGTCGAGATGACGGCGACTGGTTTCAAGAGAAAATTTTAGTGAAACATCGTACTAGAACAACCCCCGGGTCAGGAATCCGTCCACGACCAATATCAACAGCAGGAGCCCCAACCCCAACAGGCTAAAGCCCAGCAGGTGGGAGATCCGGTTCCAGGTCTTAGACGGGGGCGCGACCAGCCGGCTGTCCAGCTCGCCGGAGGCCCGCAGTCGCTCGTACTCGGCGGGGCGTTCTTCTTTGAGCTCCTCCAGGTCCCAGGAGCCGGTGAACATCACCGGATCCAAGGGGAACTTGGCGGGCCGGAAGTGGTTGTTGAAGAAGTGGACCACGAACAGGGTCATGACCGCCAGAAAGGCCTCCAGACCATGGGCCACCGTGGCCAGATTGAACACCCAACCGGGCAGGACGGTGCCCACCGCATCGGAGAACCAGAGCAGGAGACCCGACAGGCCAATGATGAAAGCACCCCAGTACACGGCCCAGTAGTCGAACTTCTCCCAGTAGGTCCAGCGCCCGAAACGCGGCTGCTCGCCTCTGCCGAAGTACCAGCGGAACTGCCCCTTCATATCCTCCCAGTCCTGCCTGCGCGGCAGCAGGGAATCGGGGCCGAACCAGGCGAACTCCCGGTCGCGGAGGGTGCGCACCAGGACCACCCCGGCATGCCCGAAGACGGTCAGCAGGAAGACGACGCCGGCCCAGTGGTGGATCGTATTGAGGGGTCCGGGTCCGCCGAAGAGGGGCACCAAGGTCTGGGCCCAGTCGGTGTTCGGATACATGACCACCATGCCGGTAAAGACCAGCAACATCAGGGACAGGGCCAACAGCCAGTGGTTGATCCGCCAGCCCCAGGCAAAGCGGCGGACGTGCACCCCGCTGCGGGGCTTCTCGCGCTTGATCCGCATGGGATAGCTGCGCCCATCGACCTTGCGATAGATCACCGGGCGTTCCTGCTTTTCGCGCCACCACCAGAGCACCGAATGGGTGTAGAAGAAGAGCAAGACCAGCACGATCAGTGCCCCCATCCCCTTGCCCAGCAGCCACAGGCCGGGGTATTTGGCGAAGTTACGCGTGGTGCCGTGGGGTTGGTACTTGACGAACTGCGCATTGGCCCGCTCGTGGCACTTGCGGCAGGTCTCGACGCGACGCTCCGCGCTCACCGGCGAGGCCGCATCCGATACCCGGACGATGTCGTGACCGGCGTGGCAGTCCACGCACTTGGGGGCGTCCTTGTCACCGTGCCAGGCCAGCTGCCCGTGGGGGCTGGCCATATAGCCGTCGCGCTCGGCGGCATGACACTCGCCGCACTGCTCGGTGACCATCCGATGGGCCGGCAGCTGGGTCAGGTCCGTGACCTTATGGGAGCTGTGACAATCGCTGCAGGTGGCCGAATCGCCGACCCAGGGCCGCTTCAGGGCCGCCCCGTGCAGAGACGCCTGATACTCTCCCAAGGCTTGCTGGTGGCAGGCACCGCACATGGCGGGCGACTCCAGGCGATAGGTACTGGCGCGGGGATCGTCCGCAGGAAAGACATAGTGCGCCGTGTGGCAGGTCGCGCAACCGGCGTTGTTCGGCACCGATACGTCCGCATGGGCGGACAGTGCATAGTCGCGGGTGAAGGCCACCAGCTGCGGCGGTTTGAGCCGCAACCAGGCGGCGCGGTCGGCGGGCATCCATCGATTGCCTTTGACTTGCTCGTGGCAGGTGACACAGTCCACCTTGGCAAGTCCATCCTCCCGGTGTGGCAGTTCCTCGATGTCCTGGTGGCAATCGGTGCAGGCCAGCGCCCCGTGTACGCTCTCCGCGAAGGACTCGGTAGCAATGAACAGCGGCTCCTGCCTGGTCTCCCCGTGCTCCCCAGTCGGGACGCTAAAACCCTTGATGCCGTGACACTCCTGGCACTGGGCGTCCTCGAACGGCTTGGCCCCACACAGGGTAGACATCAGGAGGAGGACCAGGCCAAGGATGAGTGATGAGTGATGAGTGATGAGTGATGAGTGATGAATGATGAATGGGTCTGCCCCGTGGGACTGGGAAGCAATGCGTTCGAGCCGCATTTTCCTAACAGCGTAGACATCAGGAGCAGGACCAGGCCAAGGATGAGTGATGAGTGATGAGTGATGAGTGATGAGTGATGAATGGGTCTGCCCCGTGGGACTGGGAAGCAATGCGTTCGAGCCGCATTTTCCTGTAGGAAAACCCGTCTTCCCCCCCAAGCGCGGGATATGCTCACCATCCATCATTCCACATTCATCATCTGGCTCCCACGCTCCAGCGTGGGAACGAGCCAGGGTATGGGAGCTGCTCACCATTCATCATTCCGCATTCATCACTCATCATTTATTTGGCGCCGACCTTAAAGCCGTGGTTGTCGCTATCCTCCGGGCGCC
Organism: Candidatus Thiosymbion oneisti; assembly: GCF_004359955.1. NCBI lineage: Bacteria > Pseudomonadati > Pseudomonadota > Gammaproteobacteria > Chromatiales > Chromatiaceae > Candidatus Thiosymbion > Candidatus Thiosymbion oneisti. The sequence continues at coordinate 15,057 of NZ_SMSC01000046.1, read as the reverse complement.
AGAACTTGGGCGGCTCGCCCCCTTCGAACCAGCGGTGCAACTCGGAGGAGAGGATCTCGTCGAGCAGGGCCTGGACCGCATCGGCCCCCGCCGCGTTGCCTGCGTGCCGGGCCTTCTCGATGGCCTCCCGGACCTCCGGCACCATCTCGATATAGAACCGGTGGGCGACCTCGTACATGCCCTCCCAGTGGGCATAGTCCGGGGCGAACATGGCCGCGCCGTGACGCGCCCGGCGCCCCTCGTGGTGCCACAGGTAAAAATAGGTCCACTCCACCGCCTCGTTGAACTTCACCTTATCGCGCAGGCCGTGCTCGGCCATGGCCGTGACCAGCCGCTTGGCGGGGATCGCGAACTTGTCGTTGTAGAGATTGATGAAGGCATCCAGCTGCTCGAAGTGGGCGTCGGCGATCTTGCGCCCGTGACAAGACTGGCAGATGCTCTTCATATCCTTGCGGCGGTCGATCCAGGATTTGACCTCCTTGCCGGCCGCCTTGGCCTTCTCATCGATCTTGAAGGAGACCGGGGCGCGCAGATTCCAGGAGATGCGGGCGCCGATATCGTGGGTGACCGGCAGGTCCTTGGTGCGGGACATGTGGCAGGTGGCGCAGGTCGGGGCGGCGTTATAGTCCTCGCCCACCACCCACTTGGCCGAGTCCAGATTCATCCGGTCCAGGTTGGCGCGGAAGGCCACCCCGTGGGCCGACTCCTCGAAGATCTCCTTCTGCGGATGGTCGGGACCCAAGTGACAACGGCCGCAGTTATCTGGATGGCGGGCCTGGGCGGCAGAGAACTGGTGACGCAGGTGACAGGCGGAGCAGGCGCCCTTCGAGCCGTCCGGGTTGATACGCCCGACGCCCGTGTTGGGCCAGGTAGCCACATCCAGGGTGCCGTCGGAATTGACCTTGACGATAGAGCCGTGGCAACCGGCGCACCCCATGGTCACCACCGGCGAGGTGCCGTTCAGCAGCGGGCCGCCTTCCACCACCTCGGCCAGGACATTGTCCAGAGACCCCAGGATGTTTCCCGCCGAGGCATGGTGCGAGGCGTCGAACTCGGCCACCTCGCGCTCGTGGCACTGGGCGCAGTCCTTCGGGGAGACGATGGTCGCGATCACAAAATCCTTGTGCAGGATGGCATCTTTCTCCGACTTGTCCGCCGCATGGCACTCATAACAGCCCACATTCGCGGAAAAGTGCTTGGAATGGCCCCACTCGCTGTAAATGCCGGGGCTCTCCTCGCGGTGACAGGACATACAGGTCATGCTCTCCTTGCTGAGCTGCGAGAAGCCTTGGAGGATCTTGACGGGCGCTTCCTCCTCCGGTGCGGAGGGCTCGGGCTCCACCGCGGCCCGGAGCGGCGCTGCCGACAGAAAGAGCAAGGCGACACCGGCGATCAGCCGCGGTGCCCTTGGGAGTACCGAATACATCTGTGCTGTTTCCTCGTTTACCCTGGGACGAATCTATGAATGCGATGCAAGGATAGGGCCAGTATCCGGAGTCCGAAACGATTTTTTCAAGTTGCCATTCCGGTTTGTCGACCAATAGTCATGTTACTGCTGGCTCCCACGCTCCAGCCTGGGGGCCTGTCTGCGTGCAGGGAAGCACAAGCAGGCATCCCGAGGCTCCAGCCTCGACAAGCGACCAGGTGCTAGTCATGTAGGATGCGGTGAGCGCCCGTCGACCGCCCCAGGACCCTTTGCCGGTGCTGGCCTATCCACCCAGGCACGGCAGACAAGGGGCAAGCCGCGAACCGCATCTTTATTGCCGGCTCCCACGCTCCAGCGTGAGAGCCTGGTCTGCGTGCAGGGAGGCACAAGCAGGTATCCCGAGGCTCCAGCCTCGACAAGCGCGACCAGGTGCCAACCCATATCAGCACAGAGAGGCACGGTCCGCTGGAGCGGACAAGACGGCATTCCCACGCTGGAGCGTGGGAACGAGCGCGAGAGCGCGAAATCCATATGCAAGGACCCGGACAGGCACCTTACCGCACCATAGCGGTGCGTCGGGGACACGATGATGTCTCACCTCGGTGCAGATCAGGGGCGCCGCTCGACTGCAAGGTCGCACAGGACGCAAAGCGGGTTGTTCTTATGCTCAATTCCGCTCAAGGGCTAGGGGCGGGCGGGTAGGGTAGTGACTCAGTTCGCGAAAAAACGCAAGGATGCAAGGACGCCAAGACGCCAAGAAAGAACAAAGAAACTTTGCGTCTTGGCGCCATTGCGTCCTGGCGTTAAATGGGCCGGAAAGTGAGCGGCCAAGCATAAAATTTTTGGCTCTTTATGGATTCCGGACTGCTTTGGAGTGCGCCGGCAAAGCGGCGCAGCCGTATCTAACCTCAGCTACGGGGGATACCAGCGGCGTTGGCCGGGAATTCGGGCACTTAGATTCCACCCGCGCCGCGGCGACGGCGCTTTCCCCTGGCCGCAACACCTTGGCCGGGAACGGATACCTCGCCAAATCCAAAGCGGCGGCAGGATTGTGCCACTTGGCCGCCCCCCCGCTTATGCCTGGCGCTGTAGGTTCCGGTAAGCATCGGGGTCAGGTTGCCGCCGCACTCCAAAAGGTCCGGTGGTACCCTGCCATGATCCTTGGCAGTCCGGAATCCATAAAAAGCCAAATTTTTAAACTGAGCCACTGCCGCGGGTAGTGCTGAGAGGCTGTCTGGAAACCATACTTCCACACGGAACAATCTGCGCATTTCACTCCCTCTGCCTCCGGGAGAGTGTCACAAAAATCTTTTCGAACCACAGAGGACACCGAGCGCACAGAGAAAGGCACCGGCCAATGCTCTGCGTTCTCTGTGCCCTCTGGGTTTAAACTTCACAGGCTGGCAGCTGATGCCACCGCTGTTGCGACACCTCCCACGGGGACGGACGTTATTCGTGTCCATTCGTGGTCCTTATGGGGGTCTCGGCGGTTTTGTGGCCTGGTGTGAGCATCCGTAAAGGGCCCATACCAAGCCACGAAGCCACAAAGGACCCTAGGTCAGGCCCGCTACTTGCCCCCGTGTGAGCCCCACTGCCAGGCAACAATCACCATAGCGATGGCCAGGGCGGCGGCAGGGACGATGACGAACCATTCCATCTAGATATCCTCCAGTTCTTTGATGCGACGATAGGCACGATGGTTGATGTACCCGATGATGATGGTGAACACCAACGCGATAATAGAGCCTACGATGGTTATGAATGGGTGCTCGTTCCCACGCTCCAGCTTGGGAACGCCATCTTGTCCGCTCCAGCGGATGCAGCTCTCGGTGCTGATCGGCGTTGGCGGTTAGCCTACCTGACACCTACCGAGGCGCTTAATCGACGCTGGAGCGTCAAGATCCCTCCTCCGTCGGGACCAGTTTACTCCCACGCTGGAGCGTGGGAACAGCGCGGCGCTGCACAAAAACATTTCTGCCTCTTGCTTGGGCGGGAATCGCGAATCCTTTGAACCACGGATGGACACGGATAAATACGGATCACATCCGTGTTTATCCGTGTCTATCCGTGGTTCTTCGGTGCGGTTCGTTATCCAACCTGACCTGGATCAGCCAGCGAAGTTGGAAGAGCCGGAGCCCTTCTTCCCTTGGGGGAGGAGGGGGTCACGCCTCGTCGGTCTGAGGCGAAGCCTCGTTAGGTATTAAGCCGGGCCTGTGCTGAAATAGCGGCCTGTATCGGCAAGCTCGAACCAGGCACGAGTAAGCAAGATGGCAATACCCACAGGCTTCGTCCGGTGGTCCACGGCGGAATCCCGTGCCGCGGGGCGGATCTCGATCCTGGCTATCGCCGAGACCCTGTTCGCCGTTGCTCTCTATTGGTGGATCGCTATCCGGTTCGATACCCATATCCATCTGGTCACCAGCCTGTTCGTAGCCCCTCTCTTATTACTCCGTTCGGAGCGATCCATCGCGGCCGGTGTCGATTGGTTCCAGCGGGATTGGTTCGGTTTTGAACACTATGCTGAATGGCCTCGCGCCCGAAAAGGCGTCTGGCTCGTCATTCTGGCCCTGACTAGCTTTGCTGTCAGCTGGTGGGTATCCAGCTATCTGGCCCAGGCCTGGCTCGTGGACCAAACCGGTCCGATGCTGTTTCTCTCTGCCGCCTTGATAGGAATGATAGGGGTCTTGCTCGGCCTTATGGTTGCCATGGCTATGGCTATGGCTGTGGCTGTGGCTGTGGCTGTGGCTGCTGGGGCTGGGGCTGGGGCTGCTATGGCTGCTGTGGCTGTGGCTGTGGCTATGGCTATGGTTGTGGCTGGGGCTATGGTTGGGGCTATGGTTGTGGCTGTGGCTGGATTTACGGTCAGGGCCATGCTGGTCCGGCTGATGGCGACCCTACGGTTTCTGGCGCCCGACGGCATCCGGTCACTCCCCGCCAACTGGCGGGAGAACAATTTCGTCATCGATAGCCTGACCCCCGCGGAGCTGGTACCAGGTATCGGAGAGCATAATGAAACCTTCACTCTGAAGGGGATGATTAAGGAGTTCAAGGAAGCAGAAGATAGGAAATGGGAAATTGTGTGGTTCCTTATCATACTGGTCTGGTTCCTACCGGTCCTTCTCTACCGCTTGAATATCAAGGCCACCTGTTGGTTTTATTGGCCGCTGGTGTTTCTGCTGCGACCCCTGCCCGACGATGACCGGATGGAGCGGAGACGACATGACCTCTGCTGGCCCTGGACCAATCCCGCGCAACTCCTTTTGATCCTTGCGGGTCTTCCCTGGTTCGTTGGGTCTTTGGTTGACATTGAGTCATTACTCAGGCTTCCCGATTGGCCTGCCGTAGCCTTCTGGTTGGAATATGTCCTGATCCTGGACTGGTCGGCACTGGAGGTCTGGCACTGGGTGAATCTGGTGATTGCCGTGACCGGCGCCCTGATGCTTTTTATAGCGGGCAGTGCGGTTGCTTCTTACCGGGCTGGGTTGGATTACGGCGAGGAAAAATCCTGGTCCCTGCCGGTCATGCACGGCCTCTGGCGTCTGCGGACGCTGGCGGTCATCGCCGGTCTGCTGCTGGCCCTGGGTTCCGTCCTGGTCCATCTCCAGCCCGAGTGGTTGGCGGTCCTGCTGGGACCACAGGCCCAGGCGTTGAGGGATTTTTACGGATATTGAGTCCTGAACACTCTCCATCGAGTGTTGAAGACTCTCTGCTGAGTGTTGAACACTCTCCGTTGAGTCCTGAAGATTCATCGTTGAGTCTTGAACACTCTCCGGCGAGTCTTGAACACCCTTCGTTGAGTCCTGAACACTCTCCGTTGAGTGTTGAGGACTCTCCGGCGAGTCCTGGAGACTCATCGTTGAGTGTTGAACACTCTCCGCTGAGTCCTGAAGACTCTCCGGTGAGTGTTGAACAGGCCCCGTCGAGTCCGGCACTTCACCGTATTAGAACCACGGATGAACACGGATAAACACAGATTGTGATCCGTGTCTATCCGTGTCTATCCGTGGTTCTTCGGTGCGATTCGTTTGAGAACGCCCCCTACGTGCCTGCTACGGGAGAGAAAGATCAGCGGTGAGGCATCGATCGGATAGATATGGAAGGGATCACTGATGAGTTCCATTCGTGGTCCTTATGGGGGTGTCAGCGGCTTTGTGGCCTGGTGTGAGTATCCGTAAAAGGCTCACACCAAGCCACGGAGTCACAACGGGGCCCGCTACTTGCGCCCGTGTGAGCCCCACTGCCAGGCAACAATCACCATGGCGATGGCCAGGGCGGCGGCAGGGACGATGACGAGCCATTCCATCTAGGTATCCTCCAGTTCTTTGATGCGACGATAGGCACGGTGGTTGACGTACCCGATGATGATGGTGAACACCAACGCGATAACAGAGCCTACGATGGCCATGAGTGGGTGCGCCGTGGCATAGTTTTGCGCCAACCAGGCGATCAAGGAGGCATCCATGGCAACACAGACTGCAAAGACGACCTTGAGCCATCCGATTTCTTCCTTGAGACGATCAGTTCTTGACATGGATGCCATCTACCCTGGTGGTTGCCCCGCACAGCATCCCCAGCGTAACACCCCGGCCACTCGATCGAAACGGATTTCTCGCCGCCAACGCAAATGCGGCTCACAAGCCTCTGCGGCCGGGTATGAGCTATATTGAATATAGGAAAAAGTCAGCCCGTCCCCGCGGGTGTGGAGAACCTTTTGACCCTAGGGGCGAAAAATTTCCCGCCCCTACCGCCCTTTGACCCCCTCTCTCCAAGCCCCCTCGCTGCGCTCGGCGCAGGCTCTCTCCCGGTGGGAGAGGGGCTTTTGCGATACCCTCTGACGTGTGGCGGCAACCGGCTGTCCCGGTGCTTCGATCACCAGCTTCCAGCGCCCGGAAGCCGACGCCTGGCGACTGGCAGCCGGCAGTCGGTGGGCACAGCCCACCCTACCGACAACGCACATTGGCATGATGCCTGCCTGTTTGATAGCTTCAGTAATTCGACATGCTACTGCGTCGGATCTGGAATGGGCACCGCAACGCCACTCCATCGAGTAGGGACGGCGGGTAGTGTTTTAGTTTTGTTGTTCTGCTCGTTCCCACGCTCCAGCGTGGGAATGCAGGTGTGGCCGCTCCAGCGGCCAAAGTTTCATGACGCTGGAGCGTCCGGACTTGCTCCCACGCTGGAGCGTGGGAGCCAGAGAGAAAGCCGACGCCTGGTGACTGGCAACCGGCAGTCGGTGGGCACAGCCCACCCTACCGACAACGTGCGTTGGCATGACGCCTGCCTGTTTGATAGCTTCAGTAATTCGGCATGCTACTGCGTCGGATCTGGAATGGACACCGCAACGTCACTCCATCGAGTAGGGACGGCGAAGCCCGACCGCGAGGGGGGGGAGGCGTCGGTCTGTGGTGCCGACGCCCTGACGGGACTTGACAGTTAGCTGCTGACCGCTTGTCATGGTCGGTCAGGATGCGGAAGAGAAAACGACGAAGCGCGCGCATCAGCGCGAATCCATGCGCGCGGATGCGCATGATTCGTCGTTTTTCCTCTTTTTCGCTGACCGGTAGCGCTTAACTTAATGGCAGTGGGTACCAACGAGTTGGTCACCTACGATCGGGAGATTACAATGAAATTGGTCATGTATTTTGTTATCGGCCTGTTTCTGGCTGCCTGTCAATCGAGAGATCATGTCAAACTTATTTATCCTGACAAAATTTATGAACATACCGAGTGGACAGAAGATGAGCTCAAACAGGATATTGCCATTCGTCATCTTCATCGTGGTACGGATTCCAGCACTCACTTAGTGCGTTTAACAGGAAAAGAGTCCCCGCATTTTCATGACCGGCATGACTTGACGGTCTCGGTCATTTCGGGAACTTCGATTATCCATTTCAAAAACCATGCGGTCTCTTTGCTGCCGGGCGATGTGATTTATATTCCAAAAGGAATCTTGCATTGGGCCGAAAACACAGATCCCGTCGCCAGTGTGGTTTTCGCAGTGTTTTCGCCGGCTTTCGATGGTAAGGACAGACGCAAGGCGGAATAAATACCTGGCTATTCAACCCGACAGCCGCTTTTCGTTGGCAGGTCGCTGCCTATCTGCCCGATCTGTACCGGACAAACCGCCTCATTATGGTGCGGTTTGCTGCGCTCACCGCACCCTCGGCCACGCTCGGAATGTAGGATGTGGTGAGCCGCCGGGCGCGGGACGCGCCCGGTGGCGAACCGCATCGAAAGGGAAACGACGAATCCCGCGCATCCGCACGCATCAATTTTTTCGCGTAGCCCGTAGGGTGGGCTGTGCCCACCGGGTAGGCTGAACACCGCATGTTGGGCACCTGTCTGCGTGCGGGACGCACAGGCAGGTGGGCCATCCAAAGATGCGGTTCGCGCCGCTTCGTGATGCCATCCTGTAAGACCTGCCGCGCTCATCACATCACCGATGCGGTTCGCTGTCTGCCTACCCCCCCTCATGGAGCGATAGGTTAGGTCGGCACAGACAGGCATCCCTGGGGCAGTAGGCAGACGCTCACCGCATCCTATGGCTGATTGATTTATTTTATGGGCGGTGGGCGCAGCCCACTACCGACAACGCGCGTTGGCATGACGCCTGCTTGTTTGATAGCTTAGAGATTCGGCGCACCAGAGCGCCGAATCTGTCTATGGGTCCCGCAACGCCCACTGCGTCGATAAGAACACCTGGTACCAGCGAGATCAGCGATGAGCCTTCGTGCCCTCCCTGCAGCGCAGGGACTCTATGACCCTACCCGCGAACGCGATGCCTGTGGCGTCGGCTTTGTCTGCAACATCAAGAACCGTAAAAGCCACACCATCATCCGCCAGGGCCTGGAGATTCTGCAACGCCTGACCCATCGTGGTGCGGTGGGGGCCGATCCCAGGGCGGGTGACGGGGCCGGCATCCTGATCCAGCTTCCGGATGCCTTCTTCCGCGCCGTCGTGGATTTCGAACTGCCGCCTGTCGGCCAGTACGGCGTCGGCCATGTCTTTCTGCCCCAGGCCGCGGACAAGCGTCATGAGATGGAGACCCTGGTCGATCGTCATCTGACGGAGGGTGGACACCGGATTCTGGGCTGGCGCGATGTGCCGGTGGACAACCGCGACCTGGGGGAGAGCGTGCTCCCCACGGAGCCCTTTATCCGCCAGGTCTTCGTCGGCCGTCCCGCCGACTGCCCGGACCAGGACGGCTTCGAGCGCCGGCTGTTCACCACCCGCAAGGGCATGAGCAACGCGATCCGCCGGGCCGGCATCGACAAGACCGCCTATTACGTGACCTCCCTGTCTTCGCGCACCATTACCTACAAGGGGATGTTGCTCGCCGATCAGGTGGGCCGCTTTTACCTGGATCTCAAGGACGAGCGTTTCGCGTCCGCCCTGGCCCTGGTCCACCAGCGCTTCTCGACCAATACCTTCCCCACCTGGGACCTGGCCCAACCCTTCCGCATGATCTGTCATAACGGGGAGATCAATACCCTGCGCGGCAATGTCAACTGGATGGCGGCGCGCCGGCATACCATGAGGTCCGAGGTCCTGGGCCCCGACCTGGACCGGATCTGGCCCCTGATCGCCGAGGGCCAGTCCGATTCGGCCTGCTTCGATAATGCTTTGGAACTCTTGGTGATGGGCGGCTACTCCCTGGCCCACGCCATGATGCTCCTGATCCCCGAGGCCTGGGCCGGCAACGACCTGATGGACGAGCGGCGCCGCGCCTTCTACGAGTATCACGCCGCCCTGATGGAGCCCTGGGACGGCCCCGCGGCGGTGGCCTTTACGGACGGCCGCCAGATCGGCGCCACCCTGGACCGCAACGGCCTGCGCCCGGCCCGCTATCTGGTCACCAACGACGATCTGGTCATCATGGCCTCCGAGATGGGGGTGCTGGACATCCCCGAAGAGAAGATCGTCAAGAAGTGGCGCCTGCAGCCGGGCAAGATGTTCCTCATCGACCTGGAGCAAGGCCGTATCATTGACGATGCGGAGCTCAAATCAGAATTGGCCGGCTCCCGGCCCTACCGGGACTGGCTGCATAAGACCCAGATTGCCCTGGATACCCTGCCCACGGACGTGGCCCCCATGGCCCCGGACGGGGAGACCCTGCTGCACGCCCAGCAGGCCTTCGGCTACAGCCAGGAAGACATCAAGTTTCTGCTCACCCCCATGGTCCTGACCGGCCAGGAGGCGGTGGGCTCCATGGGGGCGGATAACCCGCCCGCGGTGCTCTCCCGCCGTGCCAAGCACCTCTCGACCTATTTCAAGCAGAACTTCGCCCAGGTGACCAACCCGGCCATCGACCCGATCCGCGAGGAGCTGGTGATGTCCCTGGTGTCTCTGATCGGCCCGCGACCCAATCTATTGGGGCTGACGGAGGCTGGCCGGCATAGGCGCCTGGAGGTCAAGCAGCCGGTCCTGACCAACGAGGACCTGGAACGGGTCCGCCATATCGAGGACAACACCGGCGGTGCCTTCCGCACCCATACCTTGGACATCACCTACCCGGCCGATCAGGACGCCGCCGGCATGGCGCCGGCCCTCAAGCAGCTGTGCCAGGACGCGGAGGATGCGGTGCTCGAGGGCTACAATATTCTGATCCTCTCCGACCGCCACCTGAACCGGGACTACATCGCCATCCCGGCCCTGCTGGCGACCTCCGCCGTGCATCATCACCTGATCCGCCAGGGCCTGCGGACCAGTTCGGGCCTGGTGGTGGAGACCGGCGCGGCCCTGGAGATCCACCACTTTGCGACCCTGGCCGGCTATGGGGCCGAGGCCATCAATCCCTATCTGGCCTTCGATACCATCAACGAGCTGCTGCCGCGGCTGCCCGAGCGGCTCGCTTTCGAGGCGGCCCAGCAAGGCTATATCAAGGCCGTGGGCAAGGGGCTGCTCAAGGTGATGTCGAAGATGGGGATCTCCACCTATCAGTCCTATTGCGGGGCCCAGATCTTCGACGCGGTAGGGCTCGCCACCCCCTTCGTGGATGCCTACTTCACCGGCACCCACACCCAGGTGGAAGGGGTCGGCCTCGACCAGATCGCCCAGGAGGCGGTGCGCTGGCACCAGGCTGGCTATGGCGGCGCCCATATCTACCGCCGGCACCTGGACGTGGGCGGGGACTACGCCTTCCGTCTGCGCGGCGAAGACCATGTCTGGACGCCCCAGACCATCGCCAAGCTCCAACACGCCACCCGCGCCAACCAGGCCGAGACCTATGAGGAATACGCCCGGCTGGTCAACGAGCAGAGCGAGCGACTCATGACCTTCCGCGGACTCATGGATTTCAAATGGGCAGACCGACCACTGGCCCTGGAGGAGGTGGAATCTGCCACCGAGATCGTCAAGCGCTTCGCCACCGGGGCCATGTCCTTCGGCTCCATCTCCTACGAGGCCCACTCCACCCTGGCGCGGGCCATGAACCGGCTCGGCGGCAAATCCAATACCGGCGAGGGGGGCGAGGAGCCGGAGCGCTTCAACCCGCTCCCGGACGGGTCCCGTAACCCGGAACGCTCCGCGATCAAACAGGTGGCCTCCGGGCGCTTCGGAGTGACCATCGAGTACCTGGCCAACTCCGATGACATCCAGATCAAGATCGCCCAGGGCGCCAAGCCGGGTGAGGGCGGTCAGCTCCCCGGCCACAAGGTCAACCGGCAGATCGCCCGGGTGCGCCACTCCACCCCTGGCGTGGGCCTGATCTCGCCGCCGCCGCACCACGACATCTACTCCATCGAGGACCTGGCCCAGCTGATCCACGATCTGAAGAACGCCAATCCCCAGGCCCGGATCTCGGTCAAGCTGGTGTCCGAGATCGGCGTGGGCACGGTGGCCGCCGGGGTCTCTAAGGCCCACGCCGACCATGTGACCATCGCCGGCTACGACGGCGGCACCGGCGCCTCGCCCCTGACTTCCATCAAGCACGCCGGCTCGCCCTGGGAGATCGGCCTGGCCGAGACCCACCAGACCCTGGTGCTGAACCGGTTGCGCGGGCGTATCGCGGTCCAGGTCGACGGGGGCATGCGCACCGGCCGCGACGTCGCCATCGCCCTGCTGCTCGGCGCCGACGAGATCGGCTTCTCCACCGCTCCCTTGATCGTCTCGGGCTGCCTCATGATGCGCAAGTGCCACCTCAACACCTGCCCGGTGGGGTTGGCGACCCAGGACCCGGAGCTGCGCAAGAAGTTCACCGGCAAGCCGGAGCACGTCGTCAACTACTTCTTCTTCGTGGCCGAGGAGGTGCGCCGCATCATGGCCCGGCTGGGCTTTGCCAAGGCCAATGACATGATCGGGCAGACCGATCGCCTGGCGATGCGCCGCGCTATCGACCACTGGAAGGCCAAGGGCCTGGATTTCACCAAGCTCCTGACCAAGCCCCAGGTCCCCGCGAGTGTCGCGCTCTATAACTGCGAGTCCCAGGACCACGGCCTGGACAAGGCCCTGGACCTGGAGCTGATTCGCCAGGCCGAGCCGGCCCTGGAGCGCGGCGAGCCGGTGCGCATCGAGCTCCCGGTCAAGAACTATCACCGCACCTTCGGCACCATGCTCTCGGGCCGGGTAGCCGAACGCTACGGCCTGGCCGGATTGGCCGACGACACCATCTATATCAAGGCCAAGGGCGTCGGCGGCCAGTCCTGGGGTGCCTGGGTCGCCAAGGGCGTTACCATCGAGCTGGAAGGCGAGGCCAACGACTATGTAGGCAAGGGCCTGTCCGGCGGTCGCCTGGTGGTCTACCCGCCCCGGGAATCGGGCATGGCGGGCCGGGCCGAAGACAACATCATCGTCGGCAACACCGTGCTCTACGGCGCCATCGCCGGCGAATGCTACTTCCGCGGCGTGGCCGGCGAGCGCTTCTGCGTCCGCAACTCGGGCGCTAAGGCGGTGATCGAAGGTGTGGGCGACCACGGCTGTGAGTACATGACCGGGGGCGTCATGGTCTGCCTGGGACCGACCGGCCGCAACTTCGCCGCCGGCATGTCCGGCGGCATCGCCTATGTGCTCGACGAGGAAGGGGGCTTCGCCCGGCGCTGCAACATGGCTATGGTCGAGCTCGAGCCCATCGTGGCCGAGGACGACGCCCTGGAGGCCCTCCACCAGAGCGGCGACCTGGAGACCATGGGCCGGGTGGACGTGAGCCACGACATGACCCGCTTCGATGCCGTCCGCCTGCGCCAGCTCATCACCAAGCACCTGCACTACACCGCAAGCCCGGTGGCCCAGCGCATCCTGGACGACTGGACCGCCTATCTGCCCCGGTTCGTCAAGGTCATGCCCGTGGATTACCGCCGCGCCCTGACCGAGATGCAGGCCCAACACCGGCGGCCGCCCCGGCTTCCCGCGCGGCAGTCATTAGGTCGTGTTGACATTTGATCGAGGAGTAAACCCTAACCTCCCGGCTTGTCTCCTAATCGTACAGGATTAACAAGATTTCCAAGATTAACAGGATGTTAGTCAGCATCGAAGACCGAGGCCCAATCTTGTTGGAAACTACCAAGCAGATCATCCAGCTCTTGTCTGGCGCTTTGACACCGGTTATCGCGGTCATTGCTATCTATATCGCGTGGCGTCAGCACAAGACTGCGCGTGATAAGCTAAAGCTCGATCTCTACGACCGCCGTTTCAAGGTCTACCGTGGACTGATCGGTCTATTCGATGCCGTAATTCGCAACGCTAAGATCACTTGGGAAGACCTCGCTCGTTATCACTCGGAAACAAACGAGAAAAAGTTCCTGTTCGAAAAAGACATTCTCGATTACATGACTGAAGTGCGTGATAAGGCAATCCATCTATACAAAGTCAAAAGTCAGAAGGAACAAGCACGGACGAAAGATGACAAAGACGCCCATAGCATAGCGGTCGACGAAGAAGCTGAATTGTTGACTTGGTTTACCAACGAACGTAAAGTGGTGGCGGATCGGTTTGCATCGTACCTCGCGTTCAAACAGAATCTATAACCTTGTTAGAGCGTGTAAATGCGGAAGCTTACTATTATAGGATTGGTGCTCGTAGCGGTTCTGCTTGCGCTTGCGCTTGCGATGCTGGCGCCTTTCGATATCGGGGAGGTAACCGTTTCTTTCCGTTTTCACTCGGAGGCAAAACGAGCTCTTAAAAGACTTGGACTTCCCGAAGATGCAACAGAGGTCTCTGATATTACCGTCGAAGGTCCGGATGGAACCATGCCCGAGATCGCTACACGTTCATTCATCTCCGGCGGCACCGTCGATGCCCTACATCGATTTTTCCATGAAAAATGTGACAATCAGGGTTTTTTCCATCCCAGCGACGACCTACTGAATCTACAGCCTGAAACCCTATGTGAAGGGCGAAGGCCATCCGGCGCTTTCGAGGTACTCCTATTCACCGAGTGCGCGGATAATTCCTGTTTTGTCTACATTGAAGTAAGACACTTTATTATGTGATAAAGGGGGTTCCCATGAGTGACCGAAATGATATTAAACCAAACCGAAAGGGATGGAGGCAGCTCAGTTATACTTGTCGGTGCGGTTGGGTCGATTGGGGCCACGCCCTGCCCCGTGGCCCTTCACAATTGAAACACCAGATCGATAGTGCATTCAAGTCAATTCCCCAATCTCAAATGCGCCAGATCTGCGGTGAGGTAAGTGTCGAGGAAAGCTACCGTCTCTGGGACGAGTATTTACCACGGGGATTTAAGGGCTTGCGTAATCGAACATCCCGGCCCCTTCTTTTTCCAAGCGTGGAATGTGACGGTGGCAACAATAGCCTATCTTTTCCCACCGTTCTAACAAGTGTCAAGCCTATGAACAGCGGCGTAAACTGGGTGCGTCTGAAAAGGCGCTTTGTGGATGGGCGCCTTGTAAATGCCAGACGGGCGATCAACGTATCGAGTAAAGGAGAGGTGTCTCTGCGCTGACTTAAGGACGGATATGCTCTCACAATCACTGGATCATGAGAGCCGGAGAATTCACGCCTCGTCGGTCCGAGGCAGAGCATCGTTAGTCGTTTACGCCGCCTGACATCCCATGACCGACCATCAGAATAACAGCGATGCCTACGACAGCCCCTGGAAAGAGGTACTCGAACATGCCTTCCCCGAGTTCATGGCCTTCTATTTCCCCGCGGCGCACGCCCAGATCGATTGGGCACAAGGCCATGAATTCAAGAATACCGAACTGCGCCAGGTGGTGCGTGACGCGGAACTCGGCAAACGTTTTGCCGATACCCTGGTACAGGTTACCCTCAAGGATGGCGAACAACGCTGGATCTACATCCACATCGAGGTCCAGGGGCAACGCGACAGCGACTTCGCCAAGCGCATGTTCACCTATAACTACCGGCTCTTCGACCGCTACGCTCGTCCCATCGCCAGCCTCGCCGTGCTGGCCGATGAGGATGCCGGGTGGCGACCCGACCACTATGGTTTCGAGGTCCTGGGTTGTCGCCATACACTCGAATTTCCCGTTGTCAAACTCATCGACTATGCGGACCGTGCTGAATTACTCGGAGCGAACCCCAACCCCTTCGCCCTGGTTACCGCCGCGCATCTGCGTACCCGTCAGACCAAGAACGATCCCCAGGCCCGCTATCGGGCCAAGCTCAGTCTCGTGCGTTCGCTCTACCGGCAAGGGTGGGACAGGCAACGCGTA
>NZ_SMSC01000045.1:0-21441 GCF_004359955.1 Candidatus Thiosymbion oneisti | reverse complement strand
TGGCCGCTGGAGCGGCCACAACGGCATTCCCACGCTAGAGCCTGGGAACGAGCCATCAGGGCATCGTGGCCGCTCATTCGCTCCATAACTCGTTTTTTAGATTGCAATAATGTGGGGATACCTCAGGGACAGACCACGTTTTCTGCTATCATTCCTCCACCAAGCGGTCACACTTGTACATTGGAAAAAGAAGGACACCCATTTTGTATACTATGAACAAATCTCAATAGGGATTATCATAGGAGCATGAAAACAGCATTAGATCACCTGCCAGAACAGAAACAGCAGGAATTACAACGAGTTATCGAGATCATTCGAGAAGAAATCGATCTCGAAATGCTCATATTGTTCGGCAGTTATGCCCGTGGTAACTGGGTAGAAGACCTTGATCCAGAAACGCTTCTCTATCGCTATCAAAGCGATTTTGATCTTCTTGTTATTACCGAAACACCCCGCCAAGCCAGCAAAATTGAGCAAAACAGTCAACTTGCTCAACGCTTAACCAAAACTATCCACCGAACTCCAATCAGTTTGATTGCCGAAGATATCTAGTTTGTAAATCGGCGGCTGAGGAAAAGCCAGTATTTTTATATTGATATTTTGCGGGAAGGCGTCCTTCTATATGACTCGGGTAAATTTGAATTAGCAGAGCCAAAAGAGATTACAGGCTTTGAGCGCAAAAAACTAGCTGAGGAGGATTTTGAATATTGGTTTAATAATGCTAGAAGTTTTCTTATTGACGTTAATCATGCAAGTCAACGTTCTGATCATAGTAAGGCAGCATTTTATCTTCATCAGGCTACCGAATGTTTGTATGGGACAATATTGCTTGTATTCACTCGCTACAAGCCAAGTACGCATGATTTAGAAAAATTAGGTCAAAGAGTATCAAGCATAGAGCCAAGGTTCTTGTCTATATTTCCGCGTTCTACGGACGAAGAAAAAGAAAGGTTCAAGTTACTTCGTAAAGCCTATGTGGATGCGCGCTATAAACCAAGTTATACAATCACAAAAGAAGAGCTTAATTGGCTAGCAGAGCGAGTACAAGAGTTACAGACTTTAACTCAAAAGTTATGTAAGGAGAAAATAGCAAGCTATGAGTAGAAATCAAACAGTAAAGGGGCCAGGCTCAATTGATGGGTCGTTTTTCACAGCTCATTCGCCTAACATTCGGCTGCAAGCGACCCAATGCCGCGGTCCGGCTCCTCAGCAACTTTCAAGCTCAGTGCCACGCGGCATTGGGTGCCTGAGCCAAGCCGTTAGCCGTCAGAAGTTTGAGAGTTGGCAATGCGGTGCAAAGCAGCGAGGTCGGTAAATACTATGGCTCAACATGGAGAAAAAAGATGCCCAAAACAGTCACATTAGAACTGAATGACCAAGTATATAGAAAATTCATTGGTCTTGCAGAGCATAACAATCGCCCCATTTCGAACTTTATCGAAACGGTAATCCTTCGATATGTTGAAGAGCATGAATATGCAGATGAATTGGAGATGGCGGAAATAAGAGATGACGACGAACTAAATCTCAGCATAAAGCGTGGTATTCGCGACGCCAAAGCCAAACGGGGTAATTTTGTCTGAATTCAGAATATTTGAAACTGAAGAGTTTCTTAGGAAGCTGAAGAAAAGGAGATATTCTGAGGCAAAGCCTCACTAGGATTCCTTGAGGGACCTGCATCTTTACAAATGAGTCAACTTTGTGCGCTGCATAAAAACATTTCTGTCTCTTGTTGGGCGGGAATCGCAAATCCTTTGAACCACGGATGGACACGGATAAACACGGATTGTGATCCGTGTTTATCCGTGTCTATCCGTGGTTCTTCGGTGCGGTTGGTCACGCCTCGTCGGTCTGAGGCGGAGCCTCACTAGGATTGGTCCCCCGACATGCGGTTTCGGGCCGGGATCGACATGGGGGCAAGTATGTGGACCGCCGATTCGGGCGGCCGGCTTTGACATGGTGCCTAATGGACGAACGGTTGATTTGGACGCGGAGACTTTATGATCCCGACCACCGCAGGTATCAAGTATGCCGGTTGGGACGCCTACCGGATCGGGTGATCTTGTCGGGTGGGCTGTGCCCACCGAATCGAACCGGGTGATCTTACAGGTCAGCCACGGCCTACCCTTGCGCCTGCGGCCAACCCGTAACATGCCGCAGGACCAGTGCCGTCAGCAGCTCTAGGTGATCGGCCCGGTCGTTCAGGGCCGGGATGTAGCCGAACGCCTCACCTCCGGCCGTCAGGAAGCGATCCCGGTTCGTCACGGCGATCTCCTCCAGGGTTTCCAGGCAGTCGGCCGCAAAGCCGGGGCAGACGACATGGACCTTCTTCACGCCTTCGCGGCCCCAGGCCATCAGGGTCTCCTCCGTGTAGGGCCGCAGCCACTCCTTGCGACCGACCCGGGACTGGAAGGCGAGCTGCCAACGCTGGGGGGCGAGCGCGAGATTCTCGGCCGTCAGGCGCGCGGTCTTACGGCACTGGCAGCCGTAAGGGTCGCCGCGCAGCAGGTAGTCCCGCGGGATACCGTGAAAGGAGAACAGCAGCCGGTCGGGCTCACCCTGTTCGGCCCAGTAGGCACGGATGCTGTGTGCCAAGGCGGCGATGTAGCCCGGCTCGTCGTGGTACTGGTTGACAAAGCGCAGCTCCGGCAGCCGGCGCCAGGTCGAGAGCTCGGCGGTAACCGCGTCGAAGCCGGAGGCCGTGGTGGTCGCCGAGTATTGAGGATAGAGTGGCAGCACCAGGATGCGGCGGGCGTTCGCGTCCCGGAGAGCGGCCAGCGCCGAGGCGATCGAGGGGTTGCCGTAGCGCATCCCGAGCGCCACCCGCACTGGCCCCGACAGCTGTAGGTCGAGCCGCTCCTGAAGGGCCTTGGCCTGACGCCGGGCGATGACCAGCAGCGGCGAGCCCTGGGCCGTCCACAGGGCGCGGTAGGACCGGGCGGATCGCCGTGGGCGCAGGCGCAGTATGATGCCGTGCAGGATCGGCCACCACAGGGCCCGGGGCAGCTCGATCACCCGCGGATCACTCAAGAACTCGGCCAGGTAGCTCCGCACCGCGGGCACCGTCGGGGCGTCCGGTGTGCCCAGGTTGATCAGGAGCACCCCCAACGCATGGGGCGTGCCGTGGCGGAATCCGGTCTTCTGCTTGGACATCACGAGAGTGGCCCGCTTAGATCCGAGGCGGACCGGAGGCCTCACGTCCGATCCTAATCCGCCAGATACCGAAGCAGTGATTGGAAACGCCTCTGTCCTGCTTCGCCGAACAAGGGATCCTGCTCGCCGGACGCCGTTGAGCGGAGCTCGTCCCAATCGCTCGCGGACAAGCGTTCCCGCGCCAGCGGGAAGGCCGCGCGCTCCTCCAGGTCCAAATGCTCCCGCAAGGTCTTGACCAGCTCGCGACCCTGGACCTCCACCTGGTCCCGCCGCAAGACCTCCTCGTGCATGATGCCCTCCAACGACCGGCAAAAACGCTTATTGACCTGGCTGAGCAGCTGATGCTGGTTACTCAACAGATCCAGTACCGGATACTTCTCGTTGCTGCGCGCTCGGAGCCGGTCGAAGATATCCTCTTCGCTCGGATGGTGGACCTGATCGGCATAGTCCTCCATGTACTCCAGCAGCTCGCACAGGAGCTCGTAATCCGGCTCGCCGCCCGCGTGGAACCGGTCCAACAGGTCGTCGAGCAGATCGAGCACGCGCAAGAGGTGTTTGTGATCCCGGATGAGACGGTCAAGCAGCTCGGCCATGACTTCTCCTCTCCACAAAATCCATAGGCGACAGGTATGGAACCGAGGCACGGCACCGGTTGTAAACTAGTCTAGCACGACAACCGCGCAGGCGTTTTCGGACCCCTGCAAATACCAGGGCAACCGGATAATAAATAGATGTAAAACAATTAGGAGCTATCGTCAAAGATCTCTCCCTTCGGTCGAGATGACAGAGACTGATTTTGCCGGAAAATCTTGCTGAAACTGGGTACTAGTGCTCGAGCGTGAAGAAGATGTCGCCGCCTTGGGCGTCGCCGGTCTCGGCCTGCAGCTCGATCCAGTCGTTGAGGTCATAGCGCAGCTTGATTTTATCGGACTCGTTACCCAGGCTGTAGTCATACTCCGCGAACACCTTGGGCGCGATATAGGTGCCCAAGGAGATGGCCTGGTCCGGTTGCCCCTCGCCGCTGCGCTTGGGGGGAATGCCGGTCACCAGGTATTTGGTGACTTCCGACTGGGACATACCGGGATCGGTCGCGGAGAAAAAGGTCAGCTTCGGGTTTTTGATGGTGCCGAAGACTCGCAGGCCGGCGGTGATATCTCCCCCTTCGCGCTGGGCCGTGAGGATCAGATGGGGGTTGTCGATGGGCGATTTCGCGTAGCTCAGGAACCCTTGCTCGATGGTCAGCGGGGTGCCGACGTCCGCACTTAGGGGCCCAACGACGGAGATGCGGTAGGTGCCTTCGACGATTTCCAACTTGCCGTCCCCCAGAAGTTCTTTTCCCGGTGTCTGGAGAACGGCCAGCTCGCCCTGTATGGCGCCTTTCAGACCGAAGGCATCGACGGTCACCTGCTCGCCCAGCACCAGGCGCAGGTCGATGTTCGTAGCGTAACGGGACTGCCTCCCCTGCATCTCGGAGAGGATGACCACGTTCGACGACGGCGAAGCTATGCCTGCGGGGAGGTTGCGGGGCCGGATGCGGGCCTCGGGCACCGTCACCGTACCGGTTAGCTTGGCTCCCGTCGGCCCGATCTCGGCCTGGAGGTCGGGTGAGGCCAGGACGAAATACTCCTTGGAATTCGCCACCATGAGCCGCTTGCCCTGGGCGCCGATACGGGTAATCGGACCCTCGGCGCCCAGCAGGGTGCTGCCCTTGATCTCCAGGCGGCCCTGTCCGGCCTTAAGGCCGCCGCGGTACTCGATGCGGTCGAGACCTTTGGCCTGGGCGTCGAAGGTCAGGTCCGCGACCTTGAGGCCGATGAAGGGTACCTGGAGCCCCCCGCCCGCCAGCCGGGCGGCGCCCCTGAGCCCCGGCTTGGCGAAGGTTCCCCCGAGCTTGAAATCCGCCTTCAGGTTTCCGGTCACATGCGTGATGTCCGGAACCAGGCGCGAGACGATACCCAAATCCTTGATCCGTGCCTGCACGCCCCCCCGCAAGGGCTGCTGCGGACGCGCCGGTTGGTTCAGGCTCCAACCGGGCAGGGAGGCATCGGCGGACAGCTTGCCCAAACCGGTCAAGGGGACCGCGAGCTTGGCCCGTAGGCCTTTCTTCCCCGCGTCGACAGCGAGCTGCGCGGACGTGAAGTCCAGCTGTTCAGGGTGCCCGCCATGCAGGGTGGTGAGCTTCCCCTCGACGACCCGCACTCCGGCGGTACCTGTGAGTATCCCGCCTGCTGCTTGAAAGTCGGCCTCGGCCCTGGCCGCGCCCGCTAAGACCAAATCTTCGGGAATGAATCCCTTGAACAGATCGAAGGCCAGACGGTCCAGATCGAGCGCCGCGTTCCAGCGCCCCGCCTCCTGTTGCGTGAAGCGCGCGCAGCCCCCTGAGCCGGCCTCCTCGCGGATACAGAGCGGACCTGCGCTGATCCGCGCCCCGGCCAGATCGATCGGAACGGTCTGCTGTAGCCGCCAGTTACCGAACTTTTGGGTGCGTAGCGCCAATCCTTCCAGTCGACCCACATAGGCATTATCTCCTTTCAGGCTGCCGCTAGCCTCGAAGTCCAGCGCCAAGGGCGCGCCGGTGACCTGCGCGGACAGGCGGTGCGCGCCCATGTCACCCTTGCCCTGGATGCTTAGACTGCCGAAGACCATCCCCCCCGCTACCAGGTCTTGTCCGGTGAGGTCGATCTTTACCGGACCGCCCGGCGCCAGATCGACCTGGGCGGTACCTTTCAGGCCCCGAATGCTCTGCCCCGCTACAGCGACACCATCGGCGATCAGATCGAGACTCACCGCCGGGGTCGCGAGGGTGCCGGTTACGGCCCCATCCGCCTGTATGCTGCCCTGGGCGTCGGGGAGCAGGCTCTTGAGATCCGGCGCATCGATGTTCAACGCCAGGTCCAGCCGCTCGCCCACCGAGCCGACGGCCTTCAGGCTATTGGGGCCCGAGGCGACGCGCAGCTCATCGACCCGGAGTTCGCTACCCTGCATCCGTATCCCGGCGACGGCGTCCACCGGATAGCCCCGCAGCTTGCCCGTGAGGGACGCTATCTGAGCACTGAACTCGGGCCCCCCATCCTTGAGCTCGCCTTTGCTCAGGATGCGTCCGTCCAAAACGCCGCCCCATTCGGGCCATTGCCGGCCGGGATCGAGCCCGTCCGCCACCAGGGTGAAGGCCCAACTCGGCTCCGGCGACCAGGCGACCCGGCCTTTGGCCTCGATCTTTCCGTCCAGGGTGTCGATCCGCAGGTTGTCGATCCGGGCGGCCTGCCGATTGCCTTTCCCCGTGAGCCGTAGCTGCGCCGCGGGGAAATCGCGGCCCGACACCTCGGAAGAGATCCGATAGCTGAATTTGTCGAGGGCCCCCTGGACCCGGAGATCGCCCTGCTCGACCACGGTGACAGGCTCCCCGACCAAGGGCCAGCGCAGCCCCTCCCAGGTGACCTGCAGATCGACCTTGCCCGCGGGGTCCCAGAGGTCCAACTCCCCACCGGCGGTGAGTCGGGCACCGGATTTGTTCTCGGTCAGCTTGAGATCCGCGATGTCAAGAGCCCCGTCCCGCCAACGGACGTCCAGCTTGGCCTGAGGCCGTCCGACGTCAGGCAGATCAGGGACCACACCGGTCAGGTTTCCCTGCACCCGGGCATTGTCGAGGTCGCCGCCGGTGGTCAGTGTTCCGCTCAGATCCAGCACCGGCAGGTCGGCCTGGAGCGCGGGCAGATCGACGCCTAGGATACGCACCTCGCCCGCCCAACGCAGGCGATCCAGGACCCCCCGGACCAGGGCCCGGACCTCGGCCTGAACCGACCCCGTCAGATTGTTTTCCACGTACAGCGTATCGAGATCACCGCCGATCGTCGCCTGGCCGGCCAGCTCTAATGCCGGCTCCCGGGCCAGCTTCCAGGTCAGTCCCAACGCCAACGGATAGTCGCCGGTCAGGTCCACTTCGCCCTGGGCATCGGCCTGCAACTGCGGCTCCGGAAGGGTGAGGGTCAGCCCCTTTAGGGCGACCTGAGTGCCCGACCAGTGCGCGGCCAGCCCGATACGGTCGATACGGAAGCGGGAATCCTCATGCAGGGTGTCCCCATGCAAAGTACTGATGCTCAGCCGCCCGACCAACGCCTGCTCCAACGCCAGCTCGAGCCCCTGGGGTAGCAGGAGCTCCGGGAGCTCGACAGGACCGGACGCCGCTTCTTCGTCCTCGGAAGGGGCGATGGCGATGTCCAGCTCCCGCGCGCTGAGCTCGGAGATCCGCAGGGTCCCGGTCAGGGCTGCCAGGGGGCTCCAACGCAGATCCAGGTTGCTGAACCTCAACTCCACGCCGGGGGGCCGAACGCTCAAGCCCTCGAGGTGCAAATCCCCCAGGATACGACCATCGGCCCGCTCCACTTGGAGCAGGCCCGGCGCCAGCTCCTCCCCCAGGGAGAGGGCAAACCGCAGCCCACTCTGGGTGCCCAGCACCCAAAAGACCACCAGCAGGAGCAGCAGAACCGCCTGCAACAGGAGCGTGAACGGGACCCGCAACCAGAACCGGCGACCGGGTTTCGACGCCATGGGAGGCGGTGCCTCCGACGGGTCGGCGGCCTGGGTCGTATCGGTGTTCTGGGCCATCTCGCTCACAGGTCCGGACCGATCACAATGTGGAGGCGGGCCGGGCTGCTTTCCTTAGTTTTTGGGTCCCGGATGATTGCATAGGATCTAAAATTGGGTCATTGTTGCGTGCCAGAGAGATTCTGGAGTTACTTGTAGCCTCCGCTGCGACGGAGCAAACGCCATGAACATCCAGGTTACATGCCAATGCGACCACGACCCCGAAGACTCGCCCTTACATCCAAGCGTCAACCCAGTCCGTCACGCACTGGCTGCTGAACTGGGTGTGAGTGAGAATAGGATCCGCCGCTGGAAGCACCGTGACGACGGGGTTGCCGACGGCTGCCACACGCCGCACCGCTTGCAGACCACCCTCACCCCGGCTCTGGTGGTGGTGGAGCTGCGTAAGACCTTGCTGCTACCGCTCGATGACCTGCTGGTGGAGTTCATTCACTCTGAGGTCTCCCGCTCCGGCCTGGACCGCTGTCTGCGCCGCCACGGCGTTTCTAACCTCAAGACGCTGACGCCCCAGAAGGTGTCTATAATCTGGCGGGACTTGACATCAGCACGATAACTCGCATTTATATACCCTCGAGATAGGCCCGCCACAAGGGAACGAGACGCGTGAGTATCCCCCCCGCCTCTTCGACGAAGTTGGCCGGATCCGCCACAACCTCACTCGATGGAAAGACTCTCATCGCGCAGAGATGCGGCCCCGTGACGTAATGCTCTGCATCGCCACCGTTCATGCTGTTCTCGATCTCACCGTAACGGCTGCAGCTTCCGAGCATCAGATCCCCACCGATGCCCATGGTTCTACCGAGCGTAACGATTTCATTCGGACGCTCCTGTATCGCTTTTGCGACAGCAGAGTCGGGGGCGAGAAAGGGGGGCGATAGGTACAGGCCCACCCAGACCTCCGTCGGTTGGATACCGACGAACAGTTGGGGGTCTTCTTTCTTGCGTCCCTCGCGGTAGAAGAGTGCCAGTATATGATCCTTGTAAGGGCTCTTCCCACGCACAAACCGCATATCCCGGTTGATACGTGTGATGCACTTATTGACTTGCGGTCGGATTTCCATATCCGGCACTTGTTCTCTCAACTGAGCGCCGATTACGGATACCAACGAACGCATCGGTCCTAGCAGGTGTGCTTCATAGCGTGGGCGATTCGTATCAAACCACTGCTTATCCCGAAAACCGGTAAGATCGTTCAGGAACGCGAAGGTATCGGATGAAAAATGTGTCATTGCGTCACGCCCTCATCAGGTAGGAAACCATATGCCTTATTGACGTCTTTGGCCGACCCATGTACGAGTCCATCGATGTGAATGTCGGTCTCGAAGTTTCGAGAAAGGGCATAGGGCTGGCCGGGATAGATCGGAGAGGACAAGGGCATTACGCCGACCGCCACCAGCGTCCCGTCGATATACCCATCACCGTTGAAATCGCCGATCCGCCCGGAAACGGTCTCACCCGTTTGTAGCGGACCGACTTGTTTCGGTCCGACCAGACCGCCGGTCGTCACGTGCGGCCCCGGGATGGTGAGCGTCCCGGTGGTACCGTAGAAGGGCAACCGGATGACACCCCGCGGTCCGATGCCCAGGTCCAATACCAGGTCCATGACCATGACCAGGTTGCCATCGACCATTGTTACCGTCACTTGCTGACCCGAGAACTCCCCACCTTCACCGACAGCGGACAGAAAACGCGTGTCTGCAAGTGTGAAGGTCCCCAGATCCACGTTCTCATTGATCAGGGTCCCGTCGGACAGGCGGCCGTCCACCGGGGGAAAGTCCGTTTCGGCCGCAATGTTCGAGGCCTCCCCACCGTTATTCCAAAACGGAGTTACAAAATCGCGATCGGAAGTGAACGCCATATTTCGGATCATCGCCGGAAACAGGGGCGTAGGGATGTGGCAGCGTCACCTCTCCTGTAGTGCCGTAGAAGGGGGCCGCCACGATACCCGCAGGCCCGATACCCATGTCGAAGACGATGTCCATCGTCATAATCATGGTGTGGCCGTCCAAGAGCACAGAGATCTGCTCGCCCTGGTGGACACCACCGGCACCGATCCCGACCAGAAACGGAATACCGTTCAGCTCGAAGGGTCCCACGTCCGCACTGAAAAATCTATCCGGGCTGGACGAGGTCGCGATCTCCCCCTCTACGTTGGGTTCCTGCGCGCCGTTATTGAAGAAGGGCGTCACAAAGGTCGCCGCCGTGGTGAAAGCGACGTTGCGGATCCTCACGTCGAAGAGCACGGAGTCCGGAAGCCTCCCCGGACCATAAAAGGTGCCGGCTCCCATGAAGCTTTCCGTGGTGCTGTACACGGTGAAGGCGGCGGCGGATCCGCTGACCAGCAACCACCCTCCCAGCAAGGTTACATAGACCAAAAACCTGGTACTTGGGTTCATCATTCACCCCTGTCTGATGGTGGTCAGCTCGGCGTGTCGCCGGATACGGTAATAACCCCCGACCCGCACCACGCCCCTCTTCTCGAAGGTACCGTCCGGCCAACGGACCTGGACTGTGACTTCATCCCCGGCGTCGCGCGGTACTCCGAAATGTAAGGGGCTGTCTAAAAAGGGACCATAGACCGTAGGCTGGGTTGCGGCCAAGGACGGCCAAAACCCAGCAATAACCAAAGCTGGGGTTCGTTTCTCACCCCAGCCTACCGATTTAAAATCAATGGGTTAGTTTTTAGACAGCCTCTAAGGTATAGGGGCTGTGTCCCAGATAAGACCCACGTGCCCGTACGGTTTCGCTTCGCGACCAACCATTGCCGCTGAGCACGACCTCTGCCCCGAGCGCCTCGAGGTTGCCGCTATTGGGATCCCTGAGGTCGATCCGGACCGCGCGCGTTCCACCGGTCTCGTTACGGAGGATCAAGGGTGATCCATCATTGACCGACACCAGCCCATCCAGATCGCCATCCTTGTCCATGTCACCGAGGGCTACACAGCGCCCGACCACCGCTTCACTGACCGGTGCCCCGGTCAGATCGGCAAGGCTTTTGCCGTCGTTGACGTAGAGCTTGTTAGCGACCGTATCGTTGGAAACGAACAGATCCGGAAATCGATCGTCGTTGACATCGAGTACGACCACGCCGAGGGCCTTGTTTTCTCCCGAGACCAATCCTGCCTCTGCGCTTATATCGGCAAACCGGCCATTCCCCAGGTTACGGAATAGGCGGTTATCAAGTCCCCCGTAGACCTGCGGCGTTGCGTAGGACTTGTTGGTGCCGTCCAGCGTCGTAAAGATGTCCGTCTCCGGGCTCCACTGCACATAGTGGGCGACGAAGAGGTCGAGCCACCCATCCTGGTCCACGTCGAGCCAGGCCGCGGACGTCGCCCATTCCGGTACGCCGTATTCCAGCCCGGTGGCTGCCGTCACATCCACCAGGACACTGGCATCGTTACGCAGCAACCGGGTTCCGGTGACCGTCGTTACGACCAGATCCGAATCACCATCCGCGTCGTAATCAGCGACGGCGACCCCCATGCCATACCCCAAGATCGAGTCCAGACCCGCATCCGAGGTGACCTCCCGGAAACGCTCGCCCTCGTTGCGGTAGAGCCGTGCGATCGGGCGTCGTGACCGGTCGTTCCAGGGCCGCCCATCCGTGAACAATGCATCGAGCCGGCCGTCCCCGTCATAGTCGAACAGAGCACAACCGGGCCCCATGGTCTCGGGCATCAACTTGTCTCCGGCCGCCCCGGTTTCATGGACGAAATCGATCCCGAACTCCGCCGTCGGCTCCACCCGCAGCACAGGCCGCTTGAGGTCCGAGATCCGCCCGGCGGAGTCCGTATAGGTATAGGTCGGTGTCGGCGCGGGCCTCCGGTCACCGGCCTCATCCTCTTGCGAGCAGCCACCGGGAGGGTCTAGATAACTTTAGAGTGGGTTTTCTCTCAGTAGAGTGAGTATTCTATCATAGAGATTTTCCGCTCGATGATTAAATCTAAACTCACATTCCTTGATGTGTAAATGAAATGTTTGTCGGGGAACACCATTGAATTTCGCAAGTCTTCGTTTGGCAGACGACCAGAATGATTCAATGCCATTGATAGGGCAATTACCGCAGGCAAATTCATGCTTGCCATGATGCACGCGGAAATGTTTTTTGTAACCCACGTCGACGAGCCCATTATAGCCCCTCCAGCCGTCCGAGTGGATGATGCTATCGAGGGCTACCTGGCCCCGGATCGCAGCCTGTAGCTGCTTTTTGGAGGCGTCTGGAACGATTTCCGTGTAGACTTTCCCCTGCCGCTCCAGGATCCCGAAGACAATCGTTTTACCCCGTGCTCCACGACCCTTCTTCCCACGAACGCGTCGTGCGCCAAAATAAGATTCATCGACTTCAACCTCACCGGATAAGGGTGATGAAGCTTCACAAACCTGGGCTATTCTGATGCGTAATTTCAATCACAATTGATTAATCGTAGGGCGGCTTACACCACTCAGTTCGGCGATTTTGGAGGCCGGTAAATCGTGCGCAAAATAGCGTACAATCATTCTGAATTTCGCTTCCGAGATGTGTGAACGCCTGAAATACCTGTTTTTCCCTTGCATAACATAACCTTAGCATGCGGTTGCAGAGGCTAAAGTTATCTAGACCCAAAGAATGGTGGTAGTAAAACAATGAGGAATTTAAAATGATTCACTGTAGAAGCTACTTTCATTATAGACGATAAGGGCGAAAGATCCGCCTTTACTGAACCGGACAAGATAAAAGGCATGCAGGAGTTTTCTTGCCCACAGTTCGAAGAGCCACTGACGGAGACCCTTGAAAACAAGGATGCTATCCGAGTCCAGCCTGGCAAGGGATTGGTTAAGACCAGAGGAAGATGAAGCATGGTCGCAACCTTCAGTAGGATCGGTTGTCCTGGTCCCTTTCCCGCTTTCCAACTTATCAAAACACGAAATTGAGATCTGCTCTATTGTTGCCCCTCATCCGGCGTGGTGATTGGGTATGCGTGCAAATAACCAGTAATCCATATTCAGGACACATCGGCAGTTGAACTCGATGATCCGATTTCAGGTTATTCGTTAAGCAAAACCTGTTTACTCGTGACTCAGGTAAGCTCTTCACGGCTAATCAGTCTTTATTTCGACGCATTGTTGGTGGTGAATACCGACAACAAGTTAAATGAAGTACGCAGCTATTATTGCGTTATAGGCTGCAAATAATGGGAAAAGGACTTGTAATTCTGATCCATTCTTTCGACGGCGGATGATGCCGATCGATGATGCGCTGGCGCGTTGTTGACGTGTCGCGCTCCTTGGCCCAATCTCGCGCAATCTCTACCTCGGCCACGGGAGTGGTTCCAGGTTGGATTGAAAATTGATCCGGTCGCTTCATATGGTCGGGGTGTTAGGAGTCCAGCGGTCGTGGGTCAGGCCAGGCGACACAACGTTAGCTCCACTTTAAAAGTCGGGTGACGCGCGCCAATCACCGCGCCAGTAACGCAGCCTGGCGCGCCCGCATCAGACCCATGGTTTTTCTCCTTGCCAAACAGCCATACCAGTCATCATCACGGGAGATCGTCGATACACCACTCAGCCCTTCCGAACGACGAGACGAATCTGACGATCAAACCAAAGTTCTCTGGCAACCCGACCTAAAAACGCGCCCTTTCGGACAAACGTGAGTGTTGAATGGTGAATGCTTGGATACGTTTCCCTAATGGTATACAGAAATAACTCGTAATCATCTGGTGTGCGCAATGGATTACTCATGCGGCAATTCGGATAAGCCCTGACAAACTCTGGGGGTGTGGTTGAATGTGGTGAACTTCGTCACGATACTCGGCTTGACGTGTGAGCCATGTCTTGTAGATACTTGCCCATTCTCCGAAATCAAGCACCCATGCGTCATCATCTGGCTCTTCACCAGCAACATAGGCTGCATAAAATGTTTCAGAACGAATGCCATACTTCCGCTCAAACCGAAGCAATTCTTCTTCAAGAGCATGAATATCGAGTAAGATGTCATGTAATTGCATACCATATTTCTCCCTGCTGATATTTTACAATTTATCTGGAATCATTGATTTTGAAAGACTTTATATGCGCTCGCCCCGCTCCATCAACACACCTGGAAACGATGAGTTGAGATCCGCGGACGACTTAGCGAACAACTACGGCGAACTTCCATCTGGCTCTCGAAATGGATACAGCCCATCCTACCTTTTGCGCCTTTGCGGTTCAAACCGTCTCACGATCATCCGCCGAATCAAGCGCTCCCAACCACCCGAAATCATCCAGGATCGCATAGGCGACGGGGACCAGAAACAGGGCCGCGAGGGTGGCCGTAGCGAGGCCGAATGCGAGGCTGGCGGCCAAGGGGATCAGGATCTGGGCCTGGAGGCTCTTCTCTAACAGCAGGGGGGTGAGGCCGGCGATGGTGCTGATGGAGGTCAGCAGGATGGGCCGAAAGCGTTCCCTTCCTGCCTGCTTGGCCGCCTGGGGTACCGGAATGCCGTGTGCTCTGGCCGCGCGGATGAAGTAGACTAGCAAAATGGAGTCGTTGACTACGACGCCGAATAGGGAGGCCATACCGACGATGCTGGGCAAGGTGAGATCGAGCCCGAGGGCCAGGTGCCCGAACACCACCCCGATGAGCGCGGTGGGGATGACCAGCATGACGGTGATGGGGACCAGATAGCCGCGGAACTGGAGGGCCAGCAGCATATAGACGCCGATCAGCCCGAGCAGGACATTGCGGCCGATGGACAAGCTGGTCTTGGCCGCCTCCTTGCCTTGTCCCTCCACCTCAAAACGCAGCTCCGGATAGCGTTCGAGCAGACCTGGTACGAACTCCGAACCAGCCAGGGTCAAGAGCTCCTGGGCATTTGCCAGGCTGCGGTCGATGTCCCCCTGGATGCTGACGGCGCGCTGGCCGTTTATCCGGTGGATCCGGGCCCAGCCGCGCACCTCTTCGATATCCGCAACCACCGATAAGGGGACCAGCGCACCCTTCTGGCCGATGATGGTGAAATCCTCCAGGCTTTCGGGTCCGATACGATCTGCGGCCACCAGCCGAAGATTCACCTCGTAGGACTCGGGTCCCACCGGAAATTCGTCCACCTTGATGCCCTGAAAGGCCCCGCGCACTTGATCGGCTACGGTCTTGGCGTCCAATCCCAGCACACCCGCGCCCGGTTTGAGATGCAAGCGGTACTCACGCTTGCCGGGACGCAGGTCGTCGCTCAGGTCCAGGACACCCGCGAAACCCAGCAGCCACTCCTGGAACTCAGCCGACGCGGCCTTGAGCCGATCCAGGTCGTAGCCGAGCAACCGCAGGTCGAGAGCGCGGCCGCCGGGGCCGTGGACAGGCTCGGTGAATTTGATGGAGATGACGTCGGCCAGGTCGCCGGTTTCCTCCCGCCAGGCGTTGCGGAACTCGTCCAGGGAGGCGTTGCGGAGCTCGGTGCCCAGCAGGTCCGCGACCACGCGCGCCACGTGGGGACCATTCTCGTAGGCGTCGGGATTCTGGCCGAAGATGATGGCCTGGTTGCGCACCAGGTCCTGGCCCCCGGGCTGGCGCGGTTTGAAGCGCTGGTTGACCCGCTCCAGGGCCGCCAGCAACCGCTCGACCACCTGTTCGGTACGCGCCAGTGGCGTTCCCTGGGGGAGCAGTACCCGGGCCTCCACCAGGTCCCCGTCCAGGTCGGGAAAGGGCACGAATTTGAGCTTACCCCCCGCGGGCATGGCCAGCGCCAGAATCAGGAGCATGACGATCAAGCCCAGGGTGAGGTACCGGTAGTCCACGGCGCGATCGAGCCAGGGTCCGAATCTATGCTCACGGAACCGCTCGAAGCCGCGCTCGAAGCCGGCTCGGAAACGCGATGGGGTGCTCCGCTTCATGTGCGCCAGGGAGTGACCCAGATGGCTGGGCAGAATGAGAAAGGCCTCCACCAAGCTGACCGAGATGACCAGGATGAGCACGATGGGCATGATCCGCAGCACCTGACCCATCTCTCCGGTAATGAAGGCCAGGGAGCCGAAGATCAGGAGCGTGGTTGCGAAGGACGAGAGGATCCCCGGCAGGACCTGCTTGGCCCCCTCGATGGCCGCGTGCATGGGAGCGTCGCCCCGGGACATCCTGGCGGCGATGTTCTCGGCGATCACGATGGCGTCGTCCATGAGCAGCCCGATCCCGATCAACAGGCCCACCATGGAGATCATGTTGATGGTCACCCCCACCAGGGGCAGGATGAAGAGGGCGCCGAGAAAGGAGACGGGCAGGCCCAGGGTGACCCACAGGCTGTAGCGGATGCCGAAGAACAACCAAAGCACCAGCAGCACCAACAGCAACCCCTGGGCCCCGTTGCGCACCAGCAGGTCCAGACGGTCCTGAACCACCGAGGCGCGGTCTTGGGTCAGGGTCAAGGCGATGCCCTTGGGGGCCCGCGCATGCTCGGCGGCGATGAAGTCCTTCACCGTAGCCAGTACCACCAGCACGTCCTGGGCGCGGGTCTTGGCGATATCGAGCACCGCCGCGCGGCGGCCGTTAAACAGAATCGCCTCCTCGTCGCGGTCGAAGCGATCGCTGATCGCGGCGACTTCCCCGAGGCGGATCGCCGCGCCGGTAGCGCCCGAGATGACCACTAGGTCGCGGAAGGCATCGGCGTGCTTGCGTTGGTCATCGAAGCGCAGCAGCAGGTCTTCGGGGCCGCCTTCCAGGCGCCCCGCCGGGCTGCCGACGCTATGCCGACGCAGCGCATCGGCAACCTGATCGGTGGACAACCCATACTGGCGCAGGCGCCAGGCCGGGATCTCGATGCGGATATGGTGGTCGGAGAAGCCGCTGACCGTGACTTCGGCAATCTCATCCAGATCCAGCAGCCGGTCCTTGAGGTCCTCCGCGTAGGCCTTGAGGGCCACCGGGTCCTCGGGGCCGGTCACGGCCACCGAAACCACCGGCTCGGTACGACCCAGCTCCGTGACTACCGGCGGTTCGGTCTGGTCGGGGAAATCGTCGATGGCGTCCACATCGGACTTCACGTCGTCCAGGAAGCGCGTCATGTCCGCGCCTTCGCGCATCACGGCGGTTGCCGTACCGACGCCCTCGCGGGCCTCGCAGCGCAACTCGTCGAGCTCCGAGATGCCTTCCAGGGCGTCTTCCAAACGCCGGCAGACGGCATCTTCCACCTCGTCGGGCGTGGCCCCCCGGTAGGGAACGCGGATCTCCACCTGGTCGTTCTTGATCTCCGGAAAGGTCTCGCGCTGTAGGTCCGGTATTCTGGTCAATCCCAGGATCATGAGGGCGGCCATGAGCAGATTGGCCGCCGTGGGATGGCGGGCGAACCAGGCGATCACGATCCGTCTCCCCCCGCGGCGGCGAGTACCGCAACCAGTTCCTTATCGATGATGGGTTGCAGCAACATGCCCTCCACCGCCGGTACCAGGTCGGAGACCAAGACCCGCTCGCCGGGCGTAAGCCCCTGCTCGATAACGGAGATCTGTCCCTGGCTGAACAGCACTGTTACCGGGCGTCGGCGCAGACGGTGGTCCTGGTCTGCCACCATCACCGCCCCGTCGCGGACGGCCGCACGCGGCACCAGGATGCGTGCCTGGTGCGACTTGCCACGCAATATCACCTGCACGAACATGCCCTTGGACAAGGGGGGCCGGTAGCCGGGTATGATCTTGTCATAGGGGCGATCTACCGCCACGACCACGCCCATGGTACGGGTTTGGGCGTCCACCGCGTCGTCAAAACGCACGAACTGAGCCTCCCATTCAGCCTGGTGGTTGCCCAAGTCCAGCCGCACCAGGGGGGAGAAACCCAACATGGTCGTCAACTGCTCACGCAGCCGCGCCGGGTCGAGCTTGAATTCCGGCCGGTCCAGGAACAACCGGCGCAGGGCAGACATGGCCACCTGGACCTCGATCTCCACCCGGTCCACCGCATCCCCCGCGAACAGGGTTTGGCCGACGGAGACGAACTGGTCGGCCTCTACCTTCAAATCGGCCACCCGCAGGTCGAAGGGGGCGCGGATGAGGCTATGCACCAGATCGCGTTCCGCGCGCGCGCTCTTGGTCTGGAGTACCTTTCTGCGCGCCGGGATCAGGGCCAGGGTGTTTTTGAGATTCTGCTCCGCGGCGCTGGCCCCGAGCACGGATCGCTCCGCTTCGTCCACCGCGCTCTTGGAGGTGGTTCCCTTTTGGACCAACCTCCGCGCGCGCTCCAGGTCCTGTTGGGCGAGTGCCAGGTTGCGGGTCTCGATCGCCAAGGAGGCGCGGGCGTTTTGCTCCTGCACCCTAAGCTCCGCCAACTCCGCCTCGGTCTCGGCCAGGGCCAGCTCATAGTCCACGGGATCGATGCGCAAGAGCTCCGTCCCCTCCGCCAGGATCTCGCCATCGCGCAGGCGGGGATGGATCCGGATCACCCGTCCCTTCACTTGGGCCACCGCCTCCCAGACCCGGGCCGGACGCGCCGGGCCGTAGCCTTCGGCGGTCGGAATCAGATCCAGCTCCAGGGCCTCGATGACCCGCACCGTGCGCGTCGGTTCGCCCCGCTGGGCCGTCGCCGGCGGTTCCTTGCCGGCGGTGATCCACAGCAAGGCGAGCACCCCGAGCACAATGGGAGGCACCAGCAGCAACTTACGCCACAGGGGCGAACGCTTCATCCTCATGATCGACCTCCAGTCGCCGGCTACCAGCTTCCGGCCATCAGTCCATATGGGTAGTCCCACAACAGCCCACTTCAGGGGCTTGGGGGCAAGTATCCTGCATTCTTCAGGGCAATGGAAACCTCGGCTGCCGGTAGGCCCACGGGTAGTGCGTTACATCTCGCTAGTGGAGTTTGGTTAAGAGGCTGTCTAAAAACTAACCCATTGATTTTAAATCGGTAGGCTGGGGTGAGGAACGAACCCCAGCTGTGGTTATTGCTGGGTTTTGGTCGTCCCTGGCCGCAACCCAGCCTACGGCCTACGGTCCCTTTTTAGACAGTCTCTTAGTTTTTAGACAGCCTCTAAGCCTGCTGGGCTCAACCGCCGGATGCGGAAAACCGCAGGTCCGGTGGTGTGGGAGGGCTGACGGGCGCAATCCCGTCAGCCCGACCCGATCGCCTCCAGCTCACGTTCCAGCATCCGCCGGGGTTCTTCGGCGCGGACCCGGTCCCGCCACAGGGGCACCTGCCACCGGAAGCGGTCCTGGCTGCGGCCGATGAGAAAGGCCAGCTCTAGCCGGGTCAGGGACTCCTTCACCCGTTCCGGCGCGGCCTCGTAGCCGAGCCCGGTCAATAGATCCAGCACCTGGGCGAGGGTAAATTCCGCCTGCTCGATCAGGCCGTAGACGATCACGCGGTCCAGCCGGTCGGAGGTCTCATCGCCGGTCAGGCTGCCCCAGCCCTCCAGGGCGCTGTGCAGGGAGCGGCTCTCCAGGGCCCGCTCCAGATCGGCTGCGGTCAGCTCCCGTTGGGCCAGGCCCAGGCCCTGCAGCATCCGGTCGCAAATGATGGCAATCAGATTCGCCCGGCCGCCCGCGAGATCCAGGATCCGTGTTATCAGCGCGTCGGAGGCGTAGTGCAGATTCAAGGCCGCCATGGGTCGGACCACCAGCTCCCGACAGGCCTCCGGCTCCAGGGCGCCGATACCGATGGTCTCCGCGAAGTTCTTGATCGGTGACTGGTAATCGAAGCTGGCCGAGCGGTAGAGGCTCCAGAATCCGGCCAGGATGAACTGGCAGCGGCCCTCGTCGCTCAGACTCCGGAAGCCGTTCAGACAGGCATAGCCGCGTGCGGCGTCCTGTCGGACAAAGACATCCGATTCGTCGAGCAGCAGCAGGCGGCGCTTGCCGGTCGCTATCTCCCCCAGGCGGTCCAGAACCGCCGCCAGGGACGAATCCGTCGGCATCCCGAGCGTCCGGGCCAGCCTGGACTCGATGCTGGCCTGGCCCACGGAGACATAGCGGCAATCCACGCCAGCGTCCTGGTCGTAGCGGCGCTTCAAGGCCAGCAGCAGGCTGGATTTGCCAAGCTGGCGCCCGCCCACCAACAGATAGTTGGCGGGTCCCCGGTGTTGGATATCGGAGATGATTTGGGTGCGGCCGAAAAAGGTGCCCTCCTTCTTTACCCCGAGCCGGGTCTGGTAGGGCGAGATGCGTGCCACCTTCACATAGCCGGCGATCAGCCTGGCACAGGCCTCCACCGGCTCGGGATCGAGTAGGAGTTCGCTCAGCTCCGCGTCCCGGGGCGCCACCAGCCAGTTGTCCGGGGTGCGGCAGCGGTCACTGAGATCCGCCTGCTGTCCCGGATTCCCGGCCAGGACCAGGCATATCTGATCCCCGTCCCCCCCATCTCTCCCCTGATCTCTTCTAGCCAGGCCGGACAGGATCTCCTGTTCCGACCAATCAGCGGGCGGAAAGACTACCGAGCAGGTCTTGAGATTGAGCGGGAAATCCTCACCGAGCCTCAAGTCGAACCGCTCGATGGCCCCATCCGTGCCCAGACCTTCCATGCGTTGCCAATCGGCGCCCAGGCGGTGGGCGAGCCATTTGATCCGCTCCTCGGTAGGCTCCTGCCGGAATCTGAGGGCCTGGTCGAGCCAACGCCCGTGGATGCCGTTGGCCGCCAGGACAGTATCCAGGCGCCGGGTACGCCGGAGCAGCCGCCGGGCCTGATCCAGTTGCCCCAGGCCCAGCCGGGGCAGCAGGGCAGGCTCGGCGGCGAGCCGCCGGGTCAGGGGGTGGGTATATTGACGCAGCGACCAGAGCAGGACCGACAAGGCAAGCAACAGGGCCATGAGCCCGGCATAGCGCTGCCAGGGCGGTGTGGCCAGGCGAATGGGCAGATCCGGAAAGGCCCAGTCATGGGGTGGGTAGGAAAGCTCCCGGACCATCAGACTCAGGCGGCTGTCTTCATTCAGCTCCATAGCCTCGGGCAGGGCGAAGGAGAGAGCAATCTCCTGGCCGGCGGGGATTGTATCCTCGGTCACCTGGGCCAACTGTCTGTCGCTGCCGCCGATCTGATTGCTGATTCGGGCCTCAAACTCGGCCTCCTGAAGCGCCTGTTTGCCGGTGTTGCGGACTTGGACCGTCAGCGTGGACACATCGCCCGCAGTCTGCTCCGGTTCTCCGACCAGCGTGAGTTCCGGCGCCCGGCCAAGGACCAGGAACTCGAGCGAGACAGGCTCGCCATGGGCCTGCTCCAAGCGCAGCTTCAGCTTCCCCTCCTGACTCTGCGGCTTGGAACCGGCCGCCAGATAAGAAACCGCGCCCTTGGCTTCCCAGATCTCGCCGGGACCCAGCCGGACCCGCCGCCGCGGCGGTGGTGTGAACAGAAAGGGGTCCCCGTCCGCACGCTCCTGATAGATCCGCAGCCAGTAGGCAGTCTCCGGGCCTGGATTACGCACTCGCAGGATAACCGGGACGGATTCCCCGTCGCCTGGCGATAAGACGGGGGGCGACAGCCCGGACTCGGCGCTTCCATCGTCTGG
Source organism: Candidatus Thiosymbion oneisti (assembly GCF_004359955.1). Lineage (NCBI taxonomy): Bacteria > Pseudomonadati > Pseudomonadota > Gammaproteobacteria > Chromatiales > Chromatiaceae > Candidatus Thiosymbion > Candidatus Thiosymbion oneisti. The sequence goes on along the minus strand of NZ_SMSC01000045.1, from coordinate 256 downwards.
CCGCACCGACTCGATTACCAACTCGACCGGTCCGAAGCCGGCGGGCAGCGAGACCGGCCTTATCCGGCCGCTTTTTTTGTCCCGGCGGATGAGCAGGGTGCCGTCGTCATAACGCCGGCACCGCCCCGGATCTACCTGGCAGCCGACCCAGAGCCCGTCCCGGCCCCCGACGAGGATGCCGAGCATGTGGCCGGTGGCGGGGTCCCACAAGCGCAGCGTGTTATCCGAAGATGCCGAAGCCAGGAATCGCCCGTCC
>NZ_SMSC01000044.1:0-21481 GCF_004359955.1 Candidatus Thiosymbion oneisti | reverse complement strand
ATGGCCGCTTCTCGCCGCGCCCGAAGGGGGCCCTCCAAACGCGCCAAGGCGGCGTTACAGCGCTTGGCAAGAGCGTGGGCTATTCCCTGCGCGCTGTGCCTTGCCTGGGCGCGTTTGGGGGGCTCTGAGCATGAAAAATAAGGCGAAATGGGGTACTAAGCCCTCGGTATTCAGCCGACTTATCCTCGCGCTGGCTACCTGCCGGCGTATCCTTGTCGATGTCCGCTTCGCCGGCCAAATAGCCGCACTCCGGGCGGGCAGCTCGACCACTGCTCCGGACGCCCCAGGCCCGGAGGTTCCGCGCCTGCAAGTGGCCGAGCCGAATGCGGGCTTACAGCTCTTGGGTCTGCTCCAGCAGGAGGGGCGCTTTATTGATTTTCTCGAAGAGGACGTGGGCACCTATTCCGACGCCGAGATCGGTGCCGCCGCGCGTGTCGTGCACGAGGGGTGCAAGAAGACCCTGGGGCAGCATTTCACCATCGAGGCCGTGCGCGCCGAGGCGGAGGGGACCCGGGTGACGCTGGCGGAGGGCTTCGACGCGTCCGCAGTGCAGCTCACGGGTAACGTCGTCGGCCAGGCACCCTTCACCGGTAGTCTGGTTCACAGGGGCTGGCAGGTCACGGAGACTAGGCTGCCCCAGGTCGCTGCCGGCCATGATCTGACCATTCTGGCACCTGCGGAGGTAGAGCTGTGAGTGACGCACGCTATGCCGTAGGCATCGATCTGGGAACGACCCATTGCGCCCTGTCCTACGTCGACCTGGACCATAGCGAGTGGGACGAGGTCGCTCAGGAGATGATGCCGGTGCCCCAGCTGACGGGACCCGGTTCGGTCGCTGCGTTGCCCCTGCTGCCTTCGTTCCTGTATCTCCCCCACCCGGACGAACTGGCGGTAGCCGATCTGGTCTTGCCCTGGGGCAACAGTGGAGACCGAATCCTGGGTGAGATGGCGCGTTCCATCGGGGCCCGCACCCCCATCCGTCTGGTCTCCAGCGCCAAGAGCTGGCTGTGTCATCCGGGGATCGATCGGCGCAGCGCGGTGCTGCCGCCGGGGGCACCGGAAGCTGAGGTACCGCGACTCTCGCCTTACGAGGCCTCGGTCCGCTATCTGGAGCATCTGCGCGACGCCTGGAATTATGCCCACCCGTATCACGATCTGGCGCACCAGGAAGTCACGGTAACGGTTCCGGCCTCTTTCGATCCGGCCGCCCGCGAGCTGACCGCCGAGGCGGCCCAGGCCGTCGGCTTCCAACACCTGGTCCTGCTCGAAGAGCCCCAGGCGGCCCTCTACAGCTGGATCCACGACAGCGCAGGGAAATGGCGCAACCAGGTACGCGTCGGCGACATCATCCTGGTCATTGACGTCGGCGGCGGTACCACCGACCTGTCCCTGATCGCGGTTACGGAACGGGAAGGTGCGCTGGAGCTGACCCGGGTCGCCGTCGGCGAACACATCCTGCTCGGCGGCGACAACATGGATCTGGCGCTGGCGCATCTGGTCAAGGGCAAACTCGCCGCCGCAGGGACCGATTTGGACCATTGGCAGGTTCAGGCCCTCACCCACGGCTGCCGCCAGGCCAAAGAGGCGCTGCTGGTGGACCCGGACCTGGAGGCGGTGCCCGTAGTCGTGCCCAGCCGCGGGACCCGCCTCATTGACCGCAGCCTCCGCACCGAGCTGACGAGCGAGGAGATCAGGCGCACCCTGGTCGAAGGCTTTTTCCCCGAGGTTCCGGTGAGTGCGCGCCCGGCCGCCCGCGCGCGCACGGCGCTGACCAAGCTCGGTCTGTCCTATGCCCAGGACGCGGCCGTTACCCGCCACCTGGCCGCCTTCCTCGGGATCCAGATCGGGGCCACGGAAGACCTGTCCGGATTCGGGCCTGCCGGCGACAGCAGCTTCCTGCATCCGACGGCCGTGCTGTTCAACGGCGGGGTCTTCAAGGCGGACCTGCTCGCCGAGCGGGTGATGAAGGTGCTCAACGACTGGCTGACAACGGACGGTGCTCCGCCGGCCCGTTTGCTCGTCGGGGGAGACCTCGACCTCTCCGTAGCCCGCGGGGCCTCCTACTACGGCTATGTCCGACGGGGGAGGGGGGTCCGAATCCGCGGCGGCACCGCCCGCTCCTACTATGTGGGCGTGGAAAGCGCCGCGCCCGCCGTGCCGGGGGTGGAGCCGCGGATTCATGCCCTGTGCCTGGCCCCCTTCGGCATGGAAGAAGGCACCCAAGCCGAGATTCCACCCCAGGAATTCGGCCTGGTGGTCGCCGAGCAAGTAAGGTTTCGCTTCTTCGGCTCCTCGGTGCGCCGCGAGGATCAGGTCGGGGATTTGCTCGATGACTGGTCCGCCGCAGAAGTCGAAGAGCTCGAAGAAATCGAGGCCTACCTGCCCGCGGAGACACGGACACCGGGAGAAGTGGTCCCGGTACACCTGCGCGCCTCGGTGACCGAGGTCGGCACCTTGTTGCTGGAGGCCATGCCCCTCGATGGTCCGGAGCATTGGAAGGTGGAGTTCAATGTGCGGAATCCGGCTAATGAATGAGCTTGAGCCCGATGGCCAAGATGGGAGAGAAAACTACGAATCGTGCGAATCGGCGCGAATTAATCCGCGAGAATTCGCGTGATTCGTAGTTTTTCCTCTAGCGGAATCCTACGCTTGACTTCGCAAGTTGAAAAATCCTGTGGAAGGGATTTTTCGAGGTCTCCTTCTCAAGATACCCGTAACATGCTGTTTGCGAAGAAAGCGGCAAAACAGAGTGACATATAAATACAGGAGTTTCATATGAAGTTAAAAATTTTGATTCATGAAGCTGAAGAAGGCGGGTACTGGGCGGAAGTACCGGCTTTACGCGGTTGCGTATCCGAAGGAGAAACGATAGAGGAGACTTTAATGAATATTAAAGAAGCGGCACTAGGTTGGCTGGAAATTGCGTCTGAAAGATGTCAATCGAGCGAAAAAGTTCAATCCATGGAAATGGAGTTATGAAAACGGTTTCGGGGAAAACCTTTTGTAAATTTCTGGAACAACATGGTTGGGAGTTACAGCGTGTTTGTGGAAGTCATCACATTTATACAAAATCCGACAGAGAAGAGATATTAACAGTACCGGTACATGGGAATAAGGATTTAAAAAAAGGAACTCTTCAGAAGTTATTAAAAGATTCGGGGTTGAATCTGTAAGGCCAGATAGGTTAGGGTTCCTGCCTATGCATCTTCTGCGGCAACTGGATTTTGCAAATGCCGAAATAGTCGAGATTATGAATTTTATAAAGGGTCTAGATAACTTTAGAGTGGGTTTTCTTTCAGCAGAGTCAGTATTCTATCATAGAGGTTTTCCTCGCGGTAATTAAATCTGAATTCACATTCCTTGAGGTGTAGATGAAACGTATGTCTGGGGACGCCATTGAACTTTGCAAGCCTTCGTTTCGCAGATGACCAAAACGACTCAATCCCATTGATATGGCAATTACCACAGGCAAATTCATGCTCACCATGATGCACCCGGAAATGCTTTTTGTACCCCATGTCCACCAGCCCGTTATAGCCTCTCCAGCCGTCCGAGTGGATGATGCTATCCAGCTCTACCTGGCCCCGGATCGCAGCCTGTAGCTGCTTTTTGGAGGCATCTGGAACGATTTCCGTGTAGACTTCCCCCTGGCGTTCCAGAATCCCAAAGACAATTGTTTTACCGCGTGCTCCGCGACCCTTCTTCCCGCGAACACGTCGGGCACCAAAATAAGATTCATCAACTTCAATCGCGCCAGAGAAGGGCGATGATGCCTCACAAATCTGGGCGATTCTGATTCGTAATTTTAATAACAACTGATTGATCGTAGGACGGCTTACACCACTCAGCTTGGCAATTTTCGAGGCCGGTAAATCGAGCGCAAAATGGCGTATAATTACTCTGAATTTCGCTTCCGAAATGTGGGAACGCCTAAAATACCTGTTTTTTCGGTAGTGTTCTAGCTTTGTTGTTCTGCTCGTTCCCACGCTCCAGCGTGGGAACGCAAGTGTGGCCGCTCCAGCGGCCAAGGTTTCATGACGCTGGAGCGTCTGGACTTGCTCCCACGCTGGAGCGTGGGAGCCAGAGAGAAGGATAAAAATCTCAGGGTTTTGAATCATTAAGAATTAACCATCTTAACCATATCACTCTGATATTTACCACTACCAGATATTATATGGCAGTAGAGCCATCTACTGCATGTTAGGCTTGTGGAGGTTTAAGTGAAAAACATGTCTCTTGTTATTTTGTTGTCAATAATTGTCTTCCTTCCAACTAAATCTACTGCAGACCAAGATATTGAAGACATCGTTAGAGATGCCGCAGTTCAGGCCGCTGAAGATGCATTATCGAGGTCAGAATCTAGAAGTAAAAGAATGCTTGGAAGGGGTATAGGTCTTACAAATAGTCTTTATAGCGCATACAAACAAGCCGAGGAAGAGCGCCGCAGAAAGATGATTGAGAACATTACAGACAAGATAATGGCGGAAATTAAACTTACTGCGCCTATAAATGATGCAATTAAACAATCATGTCAAAAACTACACACAACTGATCAGCCAAATTTAGTTGATGTGGTTAAAAGAGAAATGGGCCTGCCATTTGATAACAAATATAAGGATGAATCATTAAAAGATGTTTCTGGTATTATAAAACATGTATTGTTGCAACAAAGGAGATTACAGCATTTAAGCAAAGCGAGTTACATGCCAATGACCAAGAGCTTAATGGAGGATAGTGAGTACATTTACAGAGATGAATCATTAACCATCAATATTCTTGCTATGGCAAATAAGGATAATCCAGACATGATAAATAAGTTACTGATGTATAAATACATGAATTACCAAATGGTAGTCAGCGATTGTTCGCGTATAATTAATGACAATAAATAAAGCAAGCCTAACATACGCCTGTACCCGACCCATTTAGTCGCTACCGCTCCTAAGTGCTCGGGTGAGGCTTGGCGATTAGATGTTCGCATAAAATGGCTATAACACTGTAAAACTGCAAATTGAGAGGCTTATATGAAAATCAATGTAGTCATTGAAAAAGATGGAGACGGCTACTTGGCTAGAGTAGAAGGGCATCAAAATTTGTTTGCATTTGCCTACACTGAAAAAGAGGCTGTTATCGAGTTAAAGAATGTTGTTGAAATGGTTATGGATTACCATCTTGAGCAGGCAAACGATGAGAGAATCATCAGAAATGAGCTGGCTACCACGGTAGAAAAATATGCCCTTCAAGTATAGGGAGATTGAAGGAAGGCTAATGAAAATGGGATATAGAGTTGTGCGCCAAAAAGGTTCACACGTCATATTTTCTGATGGCAAAAATACTTTTTCCGATGGCAGATTTGCAGCGCGCCGTGCAGGCGTTACTGGATGAGTTGGTGGAGTCCGGCGAGGAGGTGGGACTTCAGGCCGCCGTCTACGTTGAGGGTCAGCTGGCGGCGGACTGTGTCGCGGGGTGGCGATCGCAGGATCGTGAGACTCCGGTCTGCGAAGACACCCTGTTCACCGTCTACAGCTGCACCAAGGGGGTAGTCGCCAGTGCCGTGCACATCCTGGCCGAGCGCGGGCTGATTGACTACGAGCGGCCCGTGGCCGAGTACTGGCCTGAGTTTGCTTAGGCCGGCAAGGGGTCGGTTTCCGTTGCCCAGGCGCTCAATCACTTGGCCGGCATTCCCGAGACCGTGCAGGTCGAGGGCAAATCTACCGGTGAGATGTGGGCGGATTTGGACCTGTGCGTGGCCGAGGTGGCACGCCTTGAGCCGATCTTTCCACCCGGTTCCAGGGTCTGCTACCACGGCCTGACGTTCGGCTGGATCGCCGAGGGTATCGTGCGTGGCCTCGGCCTGAACCTCGGTGAGGTGGTGGCGGAAGAGATCGTCAAGCCTCTGCGCATGGGTAACGAGATGTACCTGGGCACGCCGGCCTCCGAGCAGGGCCGGATGGCGACACCCTTCGAGACGCCGCTCACCGGCGAGCCTCCCGAGATCGACCCCTTGGTCCTCCGGTGCATTCCCCTGGACATAGTCGAGGCCCTTAACCGGCCGGAGGTCCGATCCGCCCAAGTACCTGCCGCCAACATCAGTACCACCGCCCGGGCGCTGGCGCGACACTACGCAGCACTGGTAGGGGAGGTAGACGGGTGCCGTCTGATATCAGAGACGCATCTGGAGCAGGTCTTCTCCCAGCGTGTGGACCTTCCGGATGTCACGTTGGAACAATTCGCCGCCGTCCCGCAGGAGACTCCGCGTGCGGGGGGTTATCAGCTGAACACGGGGAGAAGGGACCAGATCATGTATTTTGGCCCCAACCCGAGGGCCTTCGGCCACGATGGCTATGGCGGTAACCTCGGCGCCGCCGACCCGGAGGCGAAGGTGGCACTCGGCTACGCCAAGACTCTACTCCACACCGATCAGATCCCGGTCCGGTTCGAGACCTTGTCGAAGACGAGATTTATCGAGACGGTCTACGGAAACCTGTAGTCACGGGCACTGGGTCAGACCGGAGAACTACGAATTGACACGAATCCGATTCGTGTCAATTCGTGGTCGCGGCCATAAGGGGAGAAAATATGGCAGTAAAGGACAGACCAGGTTTCGTCGATCTGGTAAGCTGTTGGGCTCTGAAAAGAGGTCATGCACATGAAAACAGCCGAAGAAATACAAACTGATATAGAAGCGCTTCCCCGCAAAGAGTACATGAAGCTTGTTCATTGGTTTTCTGAGCATGACTGGAAGGCGTGGGATAGAGAAATCGAAATAGATTCCAAATCCGGAAGACTCGATTTTTTGATAGAAGAGGCACTCGCGGAGAAAAGAGTGGGGAAACTAAGAGATTTGTAATGCACAAAACAACGACGCGATTTTGGCGTTGCTTCTACGCATTACCTCAAGAAGTCCAAGAGATCGCACGTAAAAATTATAACTTGCTAAAGGAAAACCCAAAGCATCCATCATTACATTTTAAGAAAGCAGGTAAACTATGGTCTGCTCGCGTCGGCAGAAATCACCGGGCGCTTGCCGTAGGGGATGAATGCGGATTTATATGGGTGTGGATCGGCGATCATGAAGAATATGACCGAATACTCAACGGGGAAAAGGCCCAGGAAGTACGGAAAGGGAGCAGGTTTAATTAACCTTAGTAAGTTCGTGTCCAATGCCATTAAGTTAAGCGTTACCGATCAGTAAAGTAAGAGAGAAAACTACGAATCACGCGAATCCTCACAGATGGATTCGCGCGCTTCGTAGTTTTCTCTTTCGTATTCCGACCCACCACGACAAGCGGCCAACAGCTAACTTAATGGCATTGAGTTTGTGTCAATTCATGTCAATTCGCGGTTCCGGCCCTAAAGAGAGAACCTGATGCACCCCGAGTTTCCTCTCTCCCCCGATATCCTCTACCTGAATCACGCTGCCGTTGCCCCCTGGCCCAGGCGCACTGTCGCCGCGGTGGCTCGTTTCGCGCAAGAGAACGGGACGCGCGGCGCTGCTGACTACGCGCGTTGGATCAGGACCGAGACGCGGTTGCGCGGGCGCCTGGCGGAGCTGATCAAGGCCCCGTCGCCGGCGGATGTGGCCTTGGTAAAGAATACCTCCGAAGGCCTGTCGGTCATCGCCTACGGAATCGACTGGAAACCGGGCGACAATGTCGTCGGTATCGCCCAGGAATTTCCTTCCAACCGCATCGTCTGGGAGTCTCTGGGTACCCAGGGCGTTGCGTACCGCTGGCTTGACCTCTATGCATCGTCACAGCCGGAGGCGGATCTCATGGATCTGTGCGATGAGCGTACCCGTCTGATCGCCCTGAGCTCGGTCCAGTACGCCAGGGGGTTGCGGTTGGATCTGGAGCGGTTGGGGGACTTCTGCCGCAGTCGGGATATCCTGTTTTGTGTGGATGCGATTCAGGGCCTAGGTGTCGTGCCCTTTGACCTGAAACGCGCCAAGGCGGATTTCGTGGTGGCGGACGGGCACAAGTGGATGCTGGGCCCCGAGGGCGTCGCCCTGCTGTATGTGGACCCGCGCCTGCGCCCGGAATTGCGCCTGCATCAGTACGGCTGGCACATGGTAGAGCACCGCGGCGACTATGAGCGCCTGGAATGGAGCCCCGCCGCGGATGCCAGGCGGTTCGAGTGCGGCAGTCCGAATATGCTCGGGGTCCATGCCTTGGATGCCAGCCTGTCCTTGCTGTTGGAGACCGGGATCGATCGCATCCGGGCCGCCGTGGCCGAACGCGCGCAGCGCCTCATCGAGCTGATCGACGGCCACGGCTTCGAGCTGCTGAGTCCCAGGGACCCCGAGCGTCGGGCCGGGATCCTGACCTTCCGCGTCCCCGGTGCTGACCATCAGACCCTGCACCAAGCCTTGACAGGCAGCGGCGTTATCTGCGCCCGGCGCGGTGGAGGGATCAGATTCTCCCCCCATTTCTACACCCCGCACAGCGTCCTGGAGCATGCCGTTCGAATAACCGCCGGGACCGCGGCAAGCCGGTCCGCACGGAAGTAAGAAGCTGTTTGGTTAAAACGGGTCCTCGCGTCGTGTTGTATTACGCCGCGTTCGATGCCGTGCCTGTCTGGGCGCGGTCCTGGGTTATTTGGTGTTGCCTGCGAAGACGTCTTTTTAGTCCGCAGATTACACAGATTTTCACAGATTGTTTCGTTCTTAATCTGTGGAAATCTGCGTAATCTGTGAATAAAGAAAGTTTGGGTTGCAGCTTGTTCAGGAACGCCAACGCAGGATCAGCAGCAGACCGGCGACAGTGTAAAGCCCTATCGCCAGTAGCTTGGCGAGGGTAAGGCTAAGGATCTGTCCGGGTCCGAACAGCAGGAGCCCGGTCGCGCTCAGGATCAGGGCGGCGGCGCCTACCGCCGCCGGCAGGGCCGTCCGCTGGCCGCGGAGCTCCGTGCCTAGCCTAGCCAGCTCCTCCGAGCGCCAGTGGAGGATCAGTTGGTGCCGATCCAGGGCCGTGAGCACCCGGTAGGCGAGCAGCGGCAGCTCCGGGAGCTGTTCGGAGGCTGGGCCTAGGTTCTTCCGTGCCCGCGCCAGGAACGCCTTGGCTCCCATCTGGTCCTTCATCCAGCGTTTCATAAAGGGCTTGGCGGTGGTCCAGAGATCGAGCTCCGGGTAGAGCTGGCGGCCCAGACCTTCGATGTTGAGCAGGGTCTTCTGCAGCAGCGCCAGCTGGGGCTGGACTTCCATGTTGAAGCGGCGTGCGGTCTGGAACAGGCGCAGCAGGAAGTTGCCGAAAGAGATTTCGGCCAGGGGTTTTTCGAAGATCGGCTCGCTCACGGTGCGGATGGCCGCCTCGAAGTCGACGATCCGGGTCCCGGGCGGCACCCAGCCGGACTCCACGTGTAGCTCGGCCACCCGGCGGTAGTCCCGATCGAAGAAGGCCAGGAGGTTCTCGGCCAGATAGCGTTGGTCCTCCACCGTCAGGCTGCCGACGATTCCGAAATCCACGGCGATGTAGCGCCCGTCGGGGTCTACGAAGATGTTGCCCGGATGCATATCGGCATGGAAGAAGTTGTCTCGGAACAGCTGGGTAAAGAAGATCTCGACCCCCCGCTCGCCGAGCATGCGCATGTCGATGCCCTGGGCCTTGAGGGTCTCGACCTCGCCCACCGGGGTACCGTAGATGCGCTCCATGACCATGACGTTGGGTCTGGTCAGGTCCCAGTAGACCTCCGGGATGTAGATCGCCTCGCTGCCGAGGAAGTTGCGCCGCAGCACGGAGGCGTTGGCGGCCTCGCGCTGCAGGTCCAACTCGTCGAAAATGGTCTTCTCGTACTCGGCGACCAAGGCCACCGGGCGCAACCGACGGCCGTCCTTCCAGTAGCGCTGGACCAGGTCCGCGATCACATAGAGCAGACCGATGTCGCGCCGGATGGTCTTCTTGATACGCGGCCGCAACACCTTGACCACCACCTCGTGACCGTCCTTGAGGCGCGCGGCGTGGACCTGGGCGATGGAGGCCGAGGCCAGGGGGGTCTCGCTGAAGTCGTCGAGTTCCGCTTCCAGGGGCTTATCCCAGGCCTGCTCGATCAGGGCGCGGGCCTGGATCCCGGAAAAGGGGGGGACCCGATCCTGCAGCTTGGCGAGCTCCACGGCCAGGTCGTCGGGCAGCAGGTCGCGGCGGGTGGAGAGGATCTGGCCGAACTTGACGAAGATAGGCCCCAGATCCTCCAGGGCCAGCCGGATACGCACCGGGTAGGGCGGCAGCTTGCCGCGGAACCAGAACCAGGGCGACAGGTAGAGCAGGAAACGGAGCGGCCGCAACAGATGGGTGGAGAAGATGACCTCATCCAGCCCCCGGCGCAGCAGCACCAGATTGATGTGGAGCCAGCGGATCGCCTGGGAGGGACGGATCATTCTAGGGGCTGTTGACATTTAACAAGGAGTAAACCCTAACCTCCGGGCTTGTCTCCCAATAGTACAGGATTCACAGGATTTTCAGGATTAACAGGATGTTACAATTGTTATTTAAGAAAAATAATCCTGTTAATCCTGGAAATCCCGTTAATCTTGTCCTATTAGTGGTTGGCACGACGATTATATCAACAGCCCCTGGGATCACCGCTCGCTGGTCGAGCCGTTCCGCCGCTGTGTCAGCCGCTCGATCCGGGCGGCGAGTCGTTCCACGCCATCCCGTACCCGATCGACCTCGTCCAGAAATGCCTGGACCTCATAGCGGCCAGGGAGTAGGCGCGCCTCTTCTTGCAGGTACTCCTTGACGTCCTCGGTCAGGGTGTCGGCGGTGCGTCGCCTCCAGTGCCCCGCAGCGCGCACTTGGGAGCCGATCCGGTGCGCGGCCACATCACCCACCAGCCGCGCGAGCTGCTCCTCCCAATCCACCTCCAGGCCACTCAGAAAATCGCCGAAGGCCTGAGCCAGGTGGGTATCGCCTTCGACCTGGACCTCGCCGGAGAAGAGTCGATCTTCCTTCCGGCGCGAGACGCCCAGCCGGGCCAAGGCCAGGGGCGCGGCGCGCAGAACACAGTCCGGCGTGCCCGCATAGTCACCATAGAGGTGCACCCCGGCAGGACCCGGTATCAGATAGAGTCGGGTATCGAAGCCGGCCACCTCGATCAGGATCACCTTGCCCTGGAGGTCGGTGATCCGCGCCGCCCCCTCGGGATCGAGGGCGAGATAGCGATTGATGGTCGCCTCCAGGGCCGCCAGGGCCGCGTCCGGGATCGGCATACCCGCGTTCACAGCTTGTAGCCCCGGTGAATGGCGACGATGCCGCCGCTGAGGTTGAAGAACTCGCAGCGCTCGAAGCCGGCTGCTTCCAGCATGGTCTGCAGGGTCTCCTGGTCCGGATGCATGCGAATGGACTCGGCGAGATAGCGGTAGCTGTCCGCATCCCCGGCGACCAGCCGACCCAGGGCGGGCAGGACCGAGAAGGAGTAGAGGTCGTAGGCCTTGCGCAGGGGGAGGTTGGCGGGATGGGAGAACTCCAACACCAGGACCCGGCCACCGGGCCGCAAGACCCGAAACATCTCCTCCAGGGCACGTTGCTTGTGGGTGACATTGCGCAGGCCGAAGCCGATGCTGATACAGTCGAACCGGTCGGCAGCAAAGGGTAGGGCCTCGGCGTTGACCTGGGCGTAGTGGATGTTGCCCGCAAGCCCTAAGTCCACCAAGCGGTCCCGGCCCCGGTCGAGCATGGTAGCGTTGATGTCCGTGGATACCACCGCGCCTTCCTTGCCCACCAGGCCGACGAAGCGCTCGGTCAGATCCCCGGTCCCGGCGGCCAGATCCAGTACCCGCTGGCCGCGGCGTACCCCCGCAAGCGCCACCGTCCGGCGCTTCCAGAGCCGGTGCACCCCCAAGGACATCAGATCGTTCATGAGGTCGTAGCGGGGGGCCACGGAGTCGAAGACCTCCCGTATCTGGGTGGCCTTCTCCTCGACCGCGACCTGCCGGTAGCCGAAGTGGGTGGTCTTCTCGTCGGACATGGTGAGGATACTTATTTTATCCGCAGATTACGCAGATTCGCACAGATTTCTCGAAAAGACCATACGCTTATACTGGAGACTCTTGGCACCGAAGTTGAGCAACAGCCCGCGTTCTATTCCGCTTGCTCTCAGATAGTGAATCAGCTGAGATTCTTCCTTTGCGGTCAGACGACCCAGCGCCTTCAACTCAACGACGACCTCCTCGTAACAAAGAAAATCGGCACGGTAAGCGGTACTCAAGATTTTCCCTTTGTATGCTACCGACAATTCAACCTCACGCGCGAAGGGAATGTTCTGCTCAGCGAACTCTATAGCCAGCGCGTCTTGGTACACAGCCTCCAAAAAACCGTGTCCAAGCTCGCGGTGCACGGCCATTGCTGCGCCAATGATCGCGTATGTTTGTTCGTCACGACTCATTATGCATTCAAACTACGCCGATTGCAGAGTGAACAAATGCAAGAATCTGCAGAAATCTGCGTAATCTGCGGATAAAAAAGAATGTCGTTATCAATCGTTCCCCGGGTTTGATATTCAGAGTGACGCGCCGAGGAACAGGTTTTGGAAGGCCTTGCGATCCCGGGTCCGATAGATGGTGAAGTCCTTGTCAACACTGGCTACGCTCCTGATCTTCAGGCGTTCGCACAAGGCGATCAGCGAGGCGTCCGTGAAGTCTGCCGGCAGGTCGCGGTATTTCTCGAGCAGGGCCCGGATGCGGGGAAAATCCTCGGTCGTATCCGCGTCGATGGTCAGGGATTGCTCCCCCCAAAACAGGAAATCCTGCTGGGCCTGCGGTGCGAAATCCAACATGTAGACGACTTCCGTGATGACCGGCAGATTGGTAACCAGCCGTCTGCGCAGATCCCGCACGAACGCGACGGCTTGTGCGTGATACCGATCCGAGCCGTCGAACAGGGCGATCAGCGGGCCGCTGTCAACGACGACGCTGTTCACGGAACTGCTCTCGAAGGATCTGTTTGCGCCGCTCGCTACGGTCGGTCTCGCCACTCGAGTAGCGACCGAACAAATGCTCGCCGATGGCATAGGGACCGGCTTCCTGTCCCTCGCGCTCGAGCTTCTCGCTGATGGCCTGGCGCACGAAAGCCGACAATGGAAGGTCGCGTTCACTCAAACGCCGTTGCAGCGCGGTCTTTAATCCCGGATCGAGACGGATGGAGATGGTCATGTCCTAGCTCCGTAATACGAGTGCGTATTACGGAATTATTGTCTTGATGAGGACCGATTGCAAGCAAAGACCACCGGAGCCTCGCCGCTTTTCGCGCAGAACGCGCTCAGCTGCGAACCGGACGGTCGATCAACTTATGTCGATTGCAGAGTGAGCAAAGGAAAAATCTACGGATAAGGATGGCTTGCTTTTTTATCCGCAGATTACGCAGATTTTTTGAAAAGAGCGTGCGTTTTTGACCACGAATCAACACGAATCGGATCTCAATAGCCTCAGCAGTTCAGGGGGCTGCGACAGTGCATGGTTTTCCCGTTTAAATACATCGTCTTAGCGGCTAATTTCGGGAACCTGCCGGTCGTGCCCTGCTCGGTGTAGCCAAATCGTCTGCAACCAAGCGTAGCTTACACCCAACTGACTGATTTTCAGAGCAGCGGGAACCTGATTGCAGATCGGATCTCGGATGTTCGATACAAGCTATTGGATTCATAGAGGTATTTTAGATTTCCAGTCCTCTGGCCCGAGTATCCGGCTGAGGTTGCCGAAACCGCAGCTATTCCAGGATGAGTGGTGCCCATCCATGGTGTTCCCCGTGCCTGCGGGGATGAACCGATTTTTCCTATAGTCAATGTGGCTCAAACGAAAGAATCTGCGGAAATCTGTGTAATCTGCGGATTCAACAAGGACATTGGGATTCCTCCATCACTTCGACTTACACTGCCGGCGACTGGGAACTGTGTAAGTGGGTGTAGGATGGGCAAAGCAAGCGCCCATCAAGCTGGTTCTAAGAGCCTGTTTACGATCTTTGGATTAACAAGGCCAGAAAAGCCAAGGTCACAAATTGCAAGCTGGTATTGAGTTTTCGCTCGCAGTTTTTCCATAACCGTCGACATTTTTCCAACCAGGCGAAAGAGCGCTCGACAACCCACCGTTTGGGCATCACTGTAAATGTGTGCAGTTCGTTTCGCTTAGCAACCTCGACCGTCGCCCCCAGCATTTTCCGTACGGCAGCTGCAAATGGCTGTCCCGTATAACCGCCATCAACCAACACATTCTTCACCGCTGACAAACTGTCCTGATGTTCCGAGAACGCCACCAATGCCCCTGCTCGATCGGCGACATCCGCGGTCGTAACGGCTATCGCATAGCATGGGGAAGCCCTTGCGTGTCCACGGCAAGATGTCGTTTGATTCCAGATACCTTCTTGCCCGCGTCATAACCCTTCTGTTCTGCGGTATCTGTATTCTTCACGCTTTGGGCATCAACGATCACGAAGGTTGTCTTCTCGTTCCGACCACGGTTGATACGGACCTCGCCAACCACATTTTTTTAAGGCCTGCTCAAGCAGGCTGAACTCATCATCAGAGGGTTTTTGACTCCAGCGACGAAAGTATTTATACACCACCTGCCAGTTTGGAAAATCACGGGGCAGCATTCGCCATTGGCAGCCACTTTTCAATACATACAAAATGGCGCAAAAAACATCATATAACTCAACCACTCGCGGCTTGGTCTTCTTCTTGGCCTGCTCGAATATAGCTTGTAAGGGCTCAAACTGCTCTCGGCTTATATCACTTGGCTAGGAATCTCTCATCGCTTTTCCTCTGGGTCAAAATCACTTTGACTTAAAGATCGTAAACAGGTTCTAAGGTATCGGATGTTCCGCAGCGGTTTCCGCATCGCGGCTGTTTATTAGGTGTCAGGTCCCGGATAATTGCATAGGATCTAAGATTGGGTCATTATTGCGTGCCAGAGAGCTCATGGAGTTGCTGGTGTCCACGTCCGTACCGGAGAAGACGCGATGAACATCGACCTGCATGCCAATGCAACCACGACCCCGAAGACCCGCCATTACATTCAGGCCTCCAACCAATCCGTCACGCTGCTCGCCGACGAGCTGGGGGTGAGTGAGGATACCATCCGCCGCTGGAAGCGCCGTGACGGGGTTGCCGACGGCTGCCACACGCCGCACCGCCTGCAGACCACCCTCACCCCCCATCAGGAGGCGGTGGTCGTGGCGCTGCGCAAGACGTTGCTGTTGCCGCTGGATGACCTGCTGGCAGTGACCCGTGAGTTTATCCACTGCGAGGTCTCCCGATCCGGTCTGGACCGTTGTCTGCGCCGCCACGGCGTTTCTAACCTCAAGGCGCTGATGCCCCACGAGGAGGGCGCCAGGAAGCCCGTAAAACCGTTCAAGGATTATGCGCCGGGCTTTGTGCACGTCGATGTCAAGTACCTGCCCCAAATGCCCGATGAGGACCACCGGCAGTATCTTTTCGCGGCCATTGACCGGGCCACCCGCTGGGTCTACGTGGAACTCCTCAAGGACAAGTCGGCAACCACCGCCAGTGGCTTCCTCAAGCGCTTGATCGACCAGGCACCCTTTACGATCACTCAGGTCCTCACCGACAACGGCAAGGAGTTTACCGACCGCTTTTGCGCCGCCGGCGAACGCCAGCCGACCGGCGCCCATGCCTTCGATCAGGTCTGTGCCGACCACCGCATCGAACATCGCCTGACCAAGCCCCGCAGTCCTCAAACCAATGGCATGGTCGAACGCTTCAATGGCCGTATTGCTGACATCCTGCGCACCCACCGCTTCGACTCCGCCGCCTCCCTGCAGGCTACCCTCAAACGCTTCGTCTATCTGTATAATCACCACATCCCGCAGAAAAACCTGCACCACAAGACCCCACTCCAAACACTCCAACAATGGTACGCTCAGCAGCCCCAACTGTTCAAAAAAATTCCTCGTAATCATCCGGGACATGACAATTAGGTTGCACCAAGCGAAGCGTGCCCATCGATTCATCGCTGTTGGGCACGGCGCGCTATAGGCTATCGGTTCGATTGCCGGCTCGGCAGCGCGCGCCTTTGCCCAACCTACGCGACTGGCGAAGCTGTTACCCTGGGGTCATGGAGCATCGTCCGCGCAAGCGCTTCGGCCAGAATTTTCTGCACGATCCGAACACCATCCGGCGCATCCTGTCGGTCGTAGACCCCAGGCCGGGAGAGCGCCTGGTGGAAATCGGCCCCGGCCGCGGCGCCATCACCACCGGCCTGCTGCGGGCCGCGGGAAGGCTGGATGTGGTGGAGCTGGATCGAGACCTGATCGAGCCCCTGGCCCGTCGGTGCACAGGCCTCGGCGAGCTGACTATCCACAATGCCGACGCCCTGGCTTTCGATCTCTGCGTCCTGTATCCGCACGAGCGGCTGCGGCTGGTCGGCAATCTGCCCTACAACCTCTCCACTCCCTTATTGTTCCGCTTTCTCGACCAGGCGGATGGTATCCGTGACATGCACTTCATGCTCCAGCGGGAACTCGTGGAGCGCATCGCCGCCGGGCCGGGCTCCAAGGTCTATGGTCGGCTGTCGGTCATGATCCAGGTCTACTGCCGAGCCGAGCCCCTGTTTCGCGTTGGTCCCGGCGCCTTCGCGCCGGTCCCCAAGGTAGACTCCGCCTGTGTGCGCCTGACCCCCCACCGCCCCCTGCCTTACCCGGTGCGGGACCCGGCCTGCC
Organism: Candidatus Thiosymbion oneisti; assembly: GCF_004359955.1. Taxonomy (NCBI): domain Bacteria; kingdom Pseudomonadati; phylum Pseudomonadota; class Gammaproteobacteria; order Chromatiales; family Chromatiaceae; genus Candidatus Thiosymbion; species Candidatus Thiosymbion oneisti. The sequence goes on along the minus strand of NZ_SMSC01000044.1, from coordinate 4,820 downwards.
TGTCGCGACTGGTGACCCAGGCCTTCGGCCAGCGTCGCAAGACCCTGCGTAACAGCCTGCGGGGCCTGGTTGACCCCCAGCTGTTGCGGGCCCAGGGTTTGCACCCTGGGCAACGGGCCGAGGAGTTGAGTGTGGAGGCCTTCGTGCGCCTGGCCAATGCCGCTTGCAAAACTCAAGTTCCGCCCTGAATTAGTTCATCGAAATCAGGGTTGAACAGGCACCATCACAGATGACCAACGAAAGTCCCGAGCAGCCCGAGCGGATCGAACAGTCCGAGCAGTCCGATCAGCCCGATCAGCCCGATCAGCCCGATCAGCCCGATCAGCCCAAGGCGGGCGACCTGGCCCGTGCCGACCAGGTCCTGCCCGGGCTCATCCATCTGTTGCCGGTAGCCGCGCGCCCCTTCTTCCCGGGACAGGCGGTTCCCCTGATTATGAGCGCCCGCCACTGGTCCAAGACCATCAAAGCGGTCGGCGCGGCCGAACATAAGGTCCTGGGCGTGGTCCTGGTGCGCAGCGAAACCGCCGAGGAGGCGACCGTCGAGGACTTTCACCCGGTAGGCACCGCCTGCCGGGTCCATCGGGTGAACGAGCAAGACGGCATGCTCCAGGTGCTGGTGGAGTGCCTGCAGCGCTTCCGCCTTGAGGGCCTGGTCAACTCGAAGACCCCCTTCTCGGCCCGCGTGGACTACCTTGCCGAACCTGACGGGCCGCCGGATGAGCAGGTCAAGGCCTACGCCATGGCCGTGATCAACACCATCAAGGAGTTGCTGCCGCTCAATCCCCTCTATGTCGAAGAGTTGCGCATGTTTCTGGATCGCTTCGGTCCGGAAGACCCGTCCCATCTGGCGGACTTCGCGGCCAGCCTCACCACCTCTACCAAGGAGCAGCTGCAAGAGGTGCTGGAGACCGTCGAGCTGTTACCGCGCATGGAGAAGGTATTGGTCCTGCTCAACAATGAGCTGGAGCTCGCCCGCGCCCAGCAGAAGATCCGCAGCGCAGTCGAGGAACGCATGCACACCCAGCAGCGCGAGTTCTTCCTGCGCGAGCAGCTTAAGGCGATCCAGAAAGAGCTGGGGATCGCCAAGGACGACCGCACCGCCGAGCGCGACAAATTCAACAAACGCCTCAAGAAACTCACCCTCACCGACGAGGCCCAAAAGCGGGTGGACGAGGAGATGGATAAGCTGGCCATGCTGGAGACCGGCTCCCCCGAGTACGCCGTCACCCGCAACTACCTGGACTGGATCACCCTCTTGCCTTGGGGCCGCCACTCCAAGGACAAGCTGGACCTCAAGCGCGCTCGGCGGGTATTGGACCGGGACCACTACGGGCTCGAGGACGTCAAGGAACGCATCCTGGAATTCCTGGCGGTGGGCATCATGAAGGGCGAGGTCGCCGGCTCCATCATCCTGCTCACGGGCCCGCCCGGAGTCGGCAAGACCTCCGTCGGCCGCTCCATCGCCAACGCCCTGGGGCGGCGCTTCTACCGCTTCTCGGTAGGCGGCATCCGCGACGAGGCCGAGATCAAAGGCCACCGCCGCACCTATATCGGGGCCATGCCCGGCAAATTCCTCCAGGCCATGAAGGACGCGGGTACCGCCAACCCCGTCATCATGCTCGACGAGATCGACAAGATCGGTGCCTCCTTCCACGGCGACCCGGCCTCGGCCCTGCTCGAAGTGCTGGACCCGGAGCAGAACAGCGATTTTCTCGACCACTATCTGGATCTGCGCTTCGACCTATCCAAGGTGCTGTTTGTCTGCACCGCCAACCAGACCGACAGCATCCCAGGCCCCTTGCTCGACCGCATGGAAGTCATCCAGCTCGCCGGCTATATCGCCTCGGAAAAGCTGCAGATCGCCAGGAAATACCTGCTGCCGCGGCAGATCAAGCGAGCGGGCCTGACCAAGGGCGCGATCAAGCTCGACACCCGCACCCTGCGCGCCCTCATCGAAGGCTATGCCCGGGACGCGGGAGTGCGACGCCTGGAGAAGCAGCTCGGCAAGATCGTGCGCAAGGGCACCGTGAAGCTGCTCGAGGGCCGGGAGCCGCCAATCGCGGTAACCGGAAAGGACCTCAAGGACTACCTAGGCAGCCCCGTGTTCCGGGACGAACGGCGGCTGACCGGACCCGGCCTGGTCACCGGCCTGGCCTGGACCGCCATGGGGGGCGCCACCCTCAACGTCGAGGCCGTGCGCACCCACAGCTTCACCCGCGGCTTCAAGCTCACCGGCCAGCTCGGCGACGTGATGAAGGAATCGGCGGAGATCGCCTACGGCTATCTGGTCAGCCGGGCGGCGGAATTCGACGCCGACCCCGCCTTCTTCGAGAAGGCCTACATCCACCTCCATGTGCCCGCCGGGGCTACCCCCAAAGACGGCCCCTCGGCCGGGATCACCATCGCCTCCGCCTTACTCTCACTGGCCCGCAGCCGGCCGGTGCGACACATCGCCATGACCGGCGAGATCACCCTCACCGGCGAGGTATTCCCCATCGGCGGCGTGCGCGAGAAACTCATCGCCGCCCGCCGCGCCGGCATCAAAGAGATCATCCTGCCGGAAGACAACCGGGGCGACTTCGAGGAAGTACCCGAACATGTGCGCAAGGGACTGACAGTCCATTTCGCATCCCATTTCGGTACAGTGGTGCCGTTGCTGTTTCGGGAGTCGAGACAAGGGCAAGCGAAGGCGAGTGGGGGTGGTTGATTCGGAAAGAGGGGTTGTCGCTGGCGGTTTTGCCGTTGCATTACATAATAGGAATGTCTGGGCCGTGGAAAACCGAGCTCGTAAACCAGGAACCTTAATTGAGCTACAACCCTGAAACGAACGATGACTACCATTAGCTTTGACTTCGAAACGTCCGCCTTCAGTGCCTTACGGTTGGCGCCGAACGAGTTTGCCCGCGAAATGCGGGTTGCTGCCGCAGTGCAGTGGTACGTGCAAGGTATAGTTTCCCAGGGCAAGGCCGCAGAGCTTGCCGGATTGACACGCGCTGATTTCCTCGACGAGTTGTACCGGCGCAAAGTACCTGCCTGCCAAGTCGTGCCGGAGGAGTTGGCGGACGAGATCCATGGCGTCTAGGCGCTGGGTGGTCAATGCCTCGCCGCTGATTTTGCTTGGCAAGACGGACAATTTGCACCTGCTCGCAGCGCTGGCGGACGTTGTTACTATCCCGCGGGCGGTTGCCAAAGAGGTCGGCAACAAGCCTGATGGAGAGGCAATGCTTCAAGCCCTCGCTGCAAATCCGACGTTTGTCCGGGCCGATGACGAGCCAGTGAGTCCGGAGATCTTTGATTGGGACTTGGGTGAGGGGGAGACTCAAGTAATTGCCAATGCACGATGCCATGGCGCCGACCGAGTGGTTATCGATGACCTGAAGGCTCGGCGCTGTGCCAAAACAATGGGTCTTCGAGTCATTGGAACGTTAGGAATCGTTGGCCGCGCCAAAGCCTCTGGACTTATCGAACGGGTAGAGCCCACCATTAAGCACCTGCGTGAGACTGGGCTGTATGTGTCCGAAGAGTTGGTACGACTGATCCTACGTGAAGTTGACAAGTAACCGGCCCCTTTCCAAGAAAAAGGACACCCATCTTGTTTGCCTCGGGCAACGCCAAATAACTCAGGATTGCACCTGTTCGGCGTTATTTGGTGTTGCTCGCGAGGGCGTCATGTTGCGTTACGCCGCGTTCGACGCCGTGCCCCCCCAGGTGTTTTCCCGCGCGGCTAACGCAACCTACACCCAAAGCGAGGTCCGCGTGGGCCGACAGCACGGGCGGTGATATGGGTGTAGGTTGCATTAAGACGCTGGCATGACCTAAGCAGACAATCAACGAGCCTTTGGGCGTCGAACGCAACACGTCAAACCTTGTCCCGACGCAGGAGGGATCTTTTCCCTCCGGACAACGCCAAATCATTCAGGATTGCACTTTATTCGCCCCACCTTCCCACTGAGCTTTACCATGAACGCTCTTCACCTGGTTCTTGTTTCCCTTTTGATGTAAGGGCACCTTGAAAAAAAAACTATGGGTCTAGATAACTTTAGAGTGGATTTTCTTTCAGCAGAGTTAGTATTCTATCATATAAATTTTCCTCTCGGTGATTAAATCTGAATTCACATTCCTTGAGGTGCAGATGAAACGTTTGTGGTGGGACACCATTGAATTTAGCAAGCCTTCATTTAGCATACGACCAGAATGATTCAATGCCATTGATATGGCAATTACCACGGGCAAATTCATGCTTACCATGATGCACCCGGAAATGCTTTTTGTGGCCCATGTCCACGAGTCCATTATAGCCTCTCCAGCCGTCCGAGTGGATGATGCTATCCAGCTCTACCTGGCCCCGGATCGCAGCCTGTAGCTGCTTTTTGGAGGCATCTGGAACGATTTCCGTGTAGACTTCCCCCTGGCGTTCCAGGATCCCAAAGACAATTGTTTTACCGCGTGCTCCGCGACCCTTCTTCCCGCGAACACGTCGGGCACCAAAATAAGATTCATCAACTTCAATCTCGCCAGAGAAGGGCGATGAGGCATCACAAATCTGGGCGATTCTGATGCGTAATTTTAATAACAACTGATTGATCGTAGGACGGCTTACACCACTCAGTTCGGCAATTTTCGAGGCCGGTAAATCGTGCGCAAAATAGCGTATAATTGCTCTGAATTTGGCTTCCGAAAGGTGTGAATGCCTGAAATACCTGTTTTTTCCTTGCATAACATAACCTTAGCATACATTTAAAGATGCTAAAGTTATCTAGACCCAAACTATTATTCGAGGCACCCTTAAGACAAGGCCAAAACTTTTTTGCTATAGGGCA
>NZ_SMSC01000043.1:0-22313 GCF_004359955.1 Candidatus Thiosymbion oneisti | reverse complement strand
TACAGACGTGGCTACCAGCAACTCCATGACCTCTCGGGCACGCAACAATGACCCAATCTTAGATCCTATGTAATCATCCGGGACCCGACAGTGCCGGGATCCCGGATTATTGCCACACCCTTGCCGGTAGCGGCCACCAGGATGGGGCCGGCCGCGACCACTGCATTAACCTCATCAGAGGGCAGGCCGGCAGCGGCATCGATGGCGGAAGTTCCCCTCCCAGAGCTGGCTCAGGCCCTTGTCGGTAGCGACCCACAAGGCCCCGAGCGGTCCGATCGCAAGATCTCGGATCTGGTTACTGGCCGGACCTAGGTCACCTTTGGCCGGGATGCGGAGCCAAGGGGCGGGGAAAGACGGTTCAGGTGTCGCGGGGGCGGCTGAGAGGAGCGGTAAACGTAATTGCCGCTATTATCAACAAGGTGAATCTGAGCAAACAGGCGGATCGGCCGCTGCGACTGTTCCGATGAGAAGCGCATGACATGGATTGACAGCCGTGATTCGAGATGCTGGGGAAGCTTGAAAAAATTCAGTTTAGCTTTTCAGCTTCCCCCACGACAAATCAAGTCTTGCCCTACTCCGGCAACCACTCCTGATCCAGGATCTCACTCGCGTCCCAGGGGCAGGTCTCGGGAAAATCGGAGAGTCCGGTTTCTTCTGCCGCTTGAGCCGTGGCATCGTCCCACACGCCGGCCCACCAGTCGGGTTCGGCGAGTTTAGGGCGCAGGCTCGGCGTTTCTTTCAGGCGCCGGGCGATACCGCGCCGCTGGTTGCGGATGGTAATTTGCCAACTTGCGCCGCGGCGTCCCGGTTGCTGCTGCCACTTGAGGAGGTGCACCAGCAATCGCGTCATGCGGCTGACCAGCTCCCGCTGCTCGCTTTTGCCCACGTCTTCGATCTCCTCGGCCAGATGCTCTCGGTCAAGTTGGTCGAGCCGTCCCTCACGCAGTAGATTTGCCTGCTCCGTGGCCCAGGCGACCACGTCGTCTTCGTAACCTGTGACGCTTGTCATAAATCGCTCATGTCGTCGAGCAACCGGCGTATTGCCGGTTCGGAGAGTCCAACGGATGTGGCAATGGTTTCAATGGCTATCCCATTGTCGTACAGAGACTTGACAAGGATTCTCCTTTCTTCCTCGCGTCCTTTCGCAAGTCCTTCCTCCAGCCCTTCCTCGCGCCCTCTCGCCAGCCCTACCTCTAGCCCGTCCTGTCGGGCATCCTCGATCATGCCCCACTCGGAGCGGACGTAATCGATATGCTTGTCGAACCTTCTGCGCTCCCTCTCATCCATCCTCAGATAATCGAATTTCTCCTTCAAGGCCCCGATACCGGGGGCGGTAAATTCGTCCAGGACCTCGTTGTTCTTGAAGGCATAAACCCACTGATCCAGGTCGTCCCGCACCACGTCCGTAAAGCGTTTCAGGGGAATCAGATAGTATTCGGGAAAGATATTGGTCTCGCCGATGCGAACCGGCTCGCCGACCAGGGATTTCTTCAAGGTCACCGGATGGTGGGTATGGAGGCCCGTGAATTCGGTCTTGCCGTGGTAGATGTAGTCGTCACCGTCTTCGGTGACGTCGAAATAGAGGAGGCTGATGGAGTAGACCTTCTTGAGATTGGCATAGGGCTCGCCCAGCTTCAGGGTCTCGACCATGGTCTTGGCGGTGCCGTAAGTCAGGCGCTTGAGGTAGGCCATCTCCGAGAGGTATTGCACCTCGACGATAATCCGCTCGCCGTCTTCGGTCTTAGCCAGAAGATCCACGCGGTTGTATTTGTCACGGTCGTCCTGGCGGTTGCTCTCACTCTCCAGCATATCGAGGATGACCACCGCGCGTCCGAACAGGGCGGTCAGAAAACCCTCCAGAACATCGAAATTGGCCTTGTCGCGCAGGATGGTCTTGATGGCCCAGTCGAAGGTGACGATTTGGCGGCCGGTCTTCTTCATGCTGTCGTCCTCCCTTGCCGGGAATCCGAAGGTACCTGGAAATCGCGGTTTGCGGGCACCGTCCTGAAAAATCCCATGGCTGGGACTTTGACCGCCTTTATTGCGGTTGTAAAGGTGAGCCAATGGGATGGAGTTGCCTTGTTCACAGGTCCGGACCGATCACAATGTGGAGGCGGGCCGGGCTGCTGTCCTTGGTCAGCGCGAAGGCCACATCCATGCGAATCTGCCCGATGGGCGAGCGCCAGCGTATCCCGAGGCCGGTGCCGACCTCCACCTGGCGGGTGAAATCCGGGTCGAAGGCGTTGCCGAAGTCCGTGAAGACGGTTCCGCTCCAGTTGCCCTTGATGCGGCGCTCGAGCTCCAGACTCCCCACCGCCAGATAGCGCCCACCGACGGCTTCCTTGGTGCTGGGGTCGTCGGGACCCAGCACATCCAGGGCCCAGCCGCGGATGCTGTTGTCACCGCCGGCAAAATAGCGGCGACTGGCAGGCAGGTCAAAGACGCTGTTCGCCCAGCTCGCCCCCAGGTCCGAGCGGGCGATGAGACGGTAATGATCGAGAAAGCTCTTTATCCACTTGAAGCGTGCGCTCCCGCTCAGGTAGGAGGCGGGGGAGATCAGCCCCTGGGTGGTGCCGAGGAGGGCAAATTTGATCCGATAGCCATTGGTGGTGTAAACAGGGTCGTCGGTGACCGTCTTGGACCAGGTGATGTTGGGCACCAACTCGTTGACCAACTCCGCATCATCCGCGGTAATCTCGAACTGCTCCCGCCGGTAGTCGATGCCGGCGGTACGCCGCCAGCCGCCCGGAGTCACCACCGAGTGGGCGACTTGCAGGGTCTGGATGTCTCCCTTCCGGCCCGCGATGTCGTAGGAGCGCAGGTCGGGACGAATGGTGACGTAGTCGCGCAGCGGATTGCCGATGGGAATCCGGTAATCGCCTTTCATTCTCTGAAGAGGTTGAGAAATATTGGTTTCCAGCTTGAGGGTGTGACCCCACCGGGTCAGGTAACGGCGCCGCCACTCCAGGGTCACGCGGGGGCCCACGTCGGTGGCGTAACCAAAGCCGAAGCGGTATTTGTTGGCCTTGTTGGGGGTCGCGATCACCTCGATGGGGACGGTTCGTTTCTCCCCGGCCGCTGCCTTGTGCGGGACGATTTCCACTCGCTCGTAGTACTCGGTTCCGAGCAGGTTGCCCTGGAGGGTCAGCAGTGCCTCCGGGTCGTAGCGGTCTTTGGGTTTGAAGCCGACGAACCGCGCGAGATAACGGTCGTCGAGCAGGTCCTGAGTGAAGCTCACGTCACCCAGGTAGTAACGGGGACCGGTATGGAGGTGGAACTGAATGATGGCCTGGTAGTTGTCCAGGTCGATCAGTGCCCGATTGAAGGTCAGCTCGTAATCCAGATAGCCGTTCCGGGCGGCAAGACTGCGGATATTATCGGTGGCCTTGTCGTACTCCGAATGCAGCAGCACATTCCCCGGTTGTATGGGAAACGCTTTAGGAAAAATCGGATCTTCGGCACCCGGACCTGTGATGCGATAGTCGACGGACTCCTGCGCCTGGCCCACCCGGACGGGCTCGCCCGGAACCACCTGGTAGTCGGCCACCCAGGCCCCGTCCTCGACCGTCGGCCTGGTCAAGGTATCCTCCACTTGCACCCGGTAGAAACCAAAGGGCGCCAATGCCTTGCGGATCTGACCGGGGGCCCGCCGGTGCAGGGCCTCGAGCCGCGGCACTGAGAGATCCTTGTCCTTGCGTTCCTGGTAGATCCCGAGCAGCGCCAGCACGTTTTTTTCGTATTTCTCGTATTCACCGGTCAGCCCCTCGACCCGCACTTCGAGCTTGAGCGCCTGTATCTCCTGGGCCATGGGGAGGACCAAGAGCACGAGCAGGAGTCGCAGGGCCGGACGTATGGTGGAACAGCGGGATACCGGCCACAGGCGCAGTTCGGTCATTACATCCAAGTCCCTAGTCCATCATTTCGACTTATATTGCGGGCATAATCACTTGAGCCTGATGTGTGCCTCCTCCGAGAAATTTGCATATGAAAGTTGCAGTCGGGGAAAAACACCGTCACCGCGGCGGGTGTGGAACCCAACGCTCAAATTTCCAGTCAAGGCTGCTGTATTCTCCGTCGTTGCGGTTCGACGTGGCCGCGCCGCTTAAGCCGGTGCATTCCAAAGCGGTCCGGAATCCATAAAGAGCCGGAAGTCTATAGGTGCTGCGACCCGGTAGCGGAAAGCGCTCAGCGTACCTGTGCCAGTAACCCTTGCAGCATCCCCTCTGCCTGTCCCAGGTAACCTGAGCCGAACAGGTTCAGATGGTTGAGGATGTGGTATAGGTTGTACAGGTCCTTGCGCGTCCGGTATCCCGGGTCCAGGGGCCAGGCCTCGTTGTAGGCGGCGTAGAAATCCCCCCCGAAGCCGCCGAAGAGCTCGGTCATGGCGATATCCGCCTCGCGGTCGCCATAGTAAAGGGCCGGGTCGAAGATCACCGGATGTCCAGCCTCGTCGAAGCCCAAGTTGCCTCCCCATAGGTCGCCGTGGAGCAGGGAGGGGACCGGGGCATGGTCGATCAGGGCGGGTAGAGCGACGAGCAGTCGCTCACCCTGGTCCCGGAGCCGGCGGCCGTATCCGTTACGGGTCGCCAGGTCGAGTTGGAACCCCAGCCGGTGTCGCCCCCAGAAGGTTACCCAATCCTGTTCAGGATGGTTCGGCTGGTGGGTGGAGCCGATGGTGTTGTCGCGATCCCAGCCGAAGTCAGCCCGGGAGGCCAGGTGCATCGCGGCAAGCTGGTGACCCGCCTCGCCGGCTCCATGCGCGCCGGATCTGCCGAGGGCGATATATTCCATGACGATGTAGGACTGCGCACCCGCGGTGCCGGTGCACAGGGGGCGCGGGACTCGAATGGTGCCGGTGTCCGCCATCGCCTCGAGCCCCGCGGCCTCGGCCTCGAACATGGCGAGCCGATCCCAGCCGTTGAGCTTCACGAAATAAGTGTGGGGGCCACTGCCCAGGTGGTAGGCCCTATTGATGCAGCCCCCGCCGACCGCGCGCGAGGTGCTTGGATCGACCCGCCCGCCACCGGCATTGCCGATCGCTGCGGCGATGGCTGACCAGTCAGTCATCGTCAGTCAACCCAGCCGCCGCAGCAGGGGGCTCGAGCGGGGAAAATGGGCGCGCAGAAACGCCATTTGATCCGCCAGCACATTGCGGCCCATGAGGAAGATATACTCGGCATGGTTGGGCGTGAAGGGCACGGCCAGCAGCTCCATCCCGGCGGCCTCCGGGGTGCGGCCGGCCTTGTGATTATTGCAGCGCACGCAGGCCGTCACCAGGTTGTTCCATTGATCCTCACCGCCCTGACTGATGGGACGCACATGGTCCCTTGACAGCTGGCGGGCGGAGAAGCGGCCGCCGCAATACAGGCAGATGTAATCGTCGCGTTGAAACAGGGTCCGATTGGACAGGGGAGGCACATAGCCGTCCTTCAGCTTGTTCAGCGCGTGATGAATGCCGTGGGTGGCGATGATGGAGTTGATCTCCAGAGTGCTGCGGCGCTTGGTGGCGGCATTGATACCGCCGTGGAGGAGAAACAGGCGGTTGCCGCACCCGTAGACGACCTGGCCGAGGGAATAGAGCCTGGCGGCCGAGCGGTAATCTACCCAGTCCAGGGGCATTCCGGACAAGTCCGTTCGCAGTACCTGTTGGCTCAAGTTCAACATCGCGCGGCTGTCTGGAGCGTCCTGCCGGCTGCAAGGTCGGTTGGGGTGATGCCGTTCGTTGGTCCGGACGTCAAGCCCGAACACCTCACCCGGACCTGTCCGGAGGATCCGGCCTCGCAACATGGGTAATGAGGAGGGCGCGGGTGCCACAGCAGGCACCTTCCTAGCCAGTTCGGGACGGGCGCCATGATATCTATTTTCGAACGGCCCGACCACGGGTGGCTGCGACTGTGCCAGGTGAGTGCGTATCCATCTTCCCGAAAACACTAGCCCGGCGGATCGGGATTTGGAACCGCAAAGGCGCAAAGTGGATGTCAGGTCCGCAAAAAAACCCCGCCGAAGCGGGGTTTTCTCCAATGAGCGAATAGCCCGGGAACGGTTACATCATTCCCATGCCGCCCATATCTCCCATACCACCGCCGGCCGGCATGGGCGGCGTCTCCTCCTTGGGCTCCTCGGCCACCATGGCTTCGGTAGTGATCATGAGTCCGGCAATCGAGGCGGCGTTCTGCAACGCCGAGCGTACCACCTTGGTGGGATCCAGGATGCCCATGGTGACCAGATCGCCATACTCACCGGTGGTGGCGTTGTAGCCGAAGTTGCCCGTATCCTCGGCGACCTTCTGCATCACCACGGAGGCCTCGGCACCGGCGTTGGCTACGATCTGGCGTAGAGGTTCCTCCATGGCGCGGTGGGCAATGCCGATCCCCACATCCTGGTCGTGATTGGTCCCCTTCAGGCCGTCGAGCTTGGCCAGGGCACGCACCAGGGCGACGCCGCCACCGGCGACGATGCCCTCCTCGACGGCGGCCCGGGTGGCATGCAGGGCGTCTTCCACCCGCGCCTTCTTCTCCTTCATCTCCACCTCGGTGGCTGCGCCGACCTGGATTACGGCCACGCCGCCGGCCAGCTTGGCAAGCCGCTCCTGGAGCTTCTCGCGGTCATAGTCGGAGCTGGTCTCTTCGATCTCACCGCGGATCTGCTCGACCCGGCCCTTGATGTCAGTATCGGAGCCGGCACCGTCGATGATGGTGGTCTCTTCCTTGGTAATCTGGACCTTCTTGGCGGTACCCAACTCGTTGAGGCTGGCCTTCTCCAGGGAGAGGCCGACTTCCTCAGCGATGACGGTGGCACCGGTGAGGATGGCGATGTCTTGGAGCATGGCCTTGCGCCGATCGCCGAAGCCCGGCGCCTTGACGGCACAGACCTTGATGATACCGCGGATGGAATTGACCACCAGGGTGGCCAGGGCTTCGCCTTCCACGTCCTCGGCGATGATCAGCAGCGGCTTGCCGGCCTTGGCTACGCTCTCCAGCACCGGCAGCAGGTCGCGGATGTTGGAGATCTTCTTGTCGTGCAGCAGGATGTAGGGGTCTTCCAGCTCCACGTTCTGACTTTGTTGGTTGTTGATGAAGTAGGGGGAGAGGTAACCGCGATCGAACTGCATGCCTTCGACCACATCCAACTCGTTGTCCAGAGATTTGCCTTCCTCCACGGTGATGACCCCCTCCTTGCCCACCTTCTCCATGGCCTCAGCGATGATCTTGCCGATGGACTCATCGGAGTTGGCCGAGATGGTGCCCACCTGGGCGATCTCCTTGTTGTCCGAGCAGGGCTTGGACAGGGCCTTGAGCTGCTCCACAGTGGCCCCGACGGCCTTGTCGATGCCGCGCTTCAGGTCCATGGGATTCATGCCGGCGGCCACCGCCTTCAGCCCCTCGCGCACCATGGCCTGGGCCAGCACGGTGGCGGTGGTGGTGCCGTCGCCGGCCACGTCGGAGGTCTTGGAGGCGACCTCCTTGACCATCTGGGCGCCCATGTTCTCGAACTTGTCTTTGAGCTCGATCTCCTTGGCCACGGACACACCGTCCTTGGTCATGGTGGGGGCGCCGAAGCTCTTTTCGAGCACCACGTTGCGGCCCTTGGGGCCGAGGGTGACCTTAACGGCGTTGGCCAGAATGTTGACACCCGTCATCATACGGTTGCGGGCGTCGTCGCTGAATTTGACGTCTTTTGCGCTCATTACTCTATGTCCTGATTTCAGTGGGATAGGCGTCTGCTGTGCTTAGGTACCGGCTGGGGCCCATCAGCCCTCGACGACCCCCATGATGTCTTCCTCGCGCATCACCAGGAGGTCTTCGCCCTCGATCTTGACCTCGGTGCCCGAGTACTTGCCGAACAGCACCCGATCACCCTCCTTCACATCCAGGGGGCGGGTCTCGCCACTGTCCAGGATCTTACCCTTGCCGACGGTGATGACTTCACCCTGAATCGGCTTCTCGGTCGCGGAATCCGGGATCACGATACCGCCGGCGGAGGTGCGTTCCTCCTCCATGCGGCGAACGACGACGCGGTCGTGTAAGGGACGGATCTTCATTTGGAGCAATCTCCTTCATTGCTTGAGCTAGTGATGGCAAGTGCGGAGGTTCGATACCGGTGACCGGCTGTTAGCACTCGCTGTTTGAGAGTGCCAATAATAGGGGCTTGTACCGGACTGTCAAGCGTCCACCGCCCTTTTTTTCGGCGGGGGAACCTGATATACCCATTGCTCGTGAATATTTCGCCGCGATGCACGCCGCTCGCACCCGATAGCCGCGTTGCGACTCGTCGCAATAGGGGCCGGCTATTCCTCCTCGTCGCGCCTTGCTCTCGGGCACGATCGACCCACCTCGCTTACCGAAGATATTCACGGGCAATGGGTATATTTTTCCGATTTCCGGGTTATTCCGACGGCGAAAACACCAATCGCTCGAATCCCACCGCCACCACGCTGAAGCTGTGCAGGCGCGGCAGAGCGCCGAATTTGGCCTTCAATTTGGCCCGGTAGCGCGCCAGACCCGCTTCGGCCTCGCGTTGTTTGCTTTGCACGGCGGGCAGCGCCCGTAGTGCCTCGCGATCCATTTGTTCGAGTGTCTTACCATCGAGTCCGGCTTCTTTCAGCGACACGAATTTAAACTCGATGAGGATATCCAGTATCCGGTACTGACGCCTATCCGGGCGCACGATCATGGTCAGATCCGCATGACCGCGTTCCAGCTCGATCTCCGATTCCATGATGTACAGGGTATCGTTGAAGAGCAGGGTCAGAAACGCGGTCTTGACGGTCAGCTCATTGCTCCAGGCGTAATCACGGTTGCTGAACACATTGAAATACTTCTGTTCCACGAAATCGCATAAAGGTTGTAGATCGCCGTGCTGGTACAGGGCCTCGGCGGCCCGGCGCGCCAGGTCCAGCGTCTTCCCTTCCGGCAGCAACATTTCCTTGATGCGCTCGGCGTAGAGCTTGCGAATGACCAGGTTGGGGATGCGCAGGATAAGCTCGCCGAAGGGTGTCACACCGCCCTGGGTCAGGATGCCGAAATAGTACAGGAGGGATGCCACAAAGCCGGTATCCTTGGGGGCGTGGAGCATGTCTTCCACCCCGAAGCGATCGGCCAGTCTCGGAACATGCACCGGCTCGGCCTCGGCCAGGGCATCGAGGATCAGCCGTCGGCCCTCGGGCAAGCGGGAGATGTAATGCATCTTGCCTCGGTCCATGGCCAAGTTGTTATCCAGAATCTCATCCGGATAGCGGCAGTCACGCCGGAAAACCTTCAGGAAGTAGAGCGCGAGGGTGGGATTATAGACCTGCTCTTCGGTATTTCGGCTGAAGCGATAACCGTTATAGAAGGTTCGCATTATGGAAAGCGCCTCGTCCGCATCGGATTGGGGCAAATCGCACTCCCTGGCGATCTCCGACAGGACCCTAGCGAGCTCCGCTTCCCGGAAACCACACAGCGCATTGAATTGCGGAAGTAAATAAATATTCTCCGCCACATTGTAGGCGCTGGTCAGATCACTCATGGCAACCGGGGATACGCCGGTGATGAAGACCTTTCTCAACCCCCGCCCACCGGCAGCGGCCTTGACGGTCTTGAACAGGGCCTTCATGCAGCCCTCACCGGACAATAGGGCCTGATAACGGCTTTCCTCCACGCTCCGGTGCCCCATCATCAATTCATTGGCGAAGTTGTCGTATTCGTCGATGAGGAGATAAAGGGGGTGACCGGCCTGCCGCACGGTATTCAGTAACGACTGAAAAGAGGCAAGGGCATCCTGGGGATCGATTTGGAGGGGACCCGGCAGTGTTTCCCGGTAATAATCCGAGCAAGCACTGATCCGAAGATTCAGGTAACGATAAAGATTACGCTTGATCTCCTCGCCGTCACCGATCGGGCTGACCTCGGAAAAGTCCCATTTGAGTACGAAGTACCGGTTGTGCCCGGCGGTGGGGTTGCGGCCGATGGCAAGTTCCCCGAACAGCTGCTCGAACCGGTCCGCCTGGTTGAGATCGTAGTAGTTCTCCAGCATCGACAACAGCAGGCTCTTGCCGAACCGACGCGGGCGCAGGAAGAGCAGTTGGTCACCGGCCTCTTCCAGTAATGGGATGTGGTCCGTGCGGTCCACGTAATAGAATTGTCTCGTGATAAGAGAATCAAAGTCGCTGATACCGTAGGGGAATTTCATGGATGATCTTGCTCCAAATGATTTTGCTGCACAAAATCAGCTGGCTTGATTGAAAAACCAGCAGTCGGGGGTTCAAATCGAGGTCATAGAAGCACGTTTTTCATCGGATTCATCCTCCCAACAATTATTTCGGTCTTGATGCTTCACTCCCCCTTCCTGCTGTATTCCTTTCATTGTCGGGAGGGTGAACCTCGACGTGACCGTTTTTCCGATATGCAAAAAATTCAATATCAATCCGATATTGCTCGTTTGAAAAACCTCGATTTTTATCGATGATCGACTTGGAGAAATCGGACCGGAATATGAGGAACATCATCCGAATGCTGTGCGTTCGGATATATAAAGTTTATTGTCTCACTTTGGGAGGGTGGTAGTGGTAAATAACAGAGTGATATAGTAAAATTTTTAAATCCTTAATCATTCAAAGTCCTGCGATTTTTACCATCTATTTGGTACCGGATTTCGACGCTCCTTTCCAGAATGACGCAGTGGGATTTGAACGACTACCTTCAGGCACCAATTCAATCACAGGGTTTTCAGCTATGATTATTGAAGAGAAAGTTCATACTTGCCGCAAATGTCAGAGTAAAGATATTGTCAAAAATGGTAACTACCTACCGTCTCATGTAGAGAATGAGATAAACTAACCAGCTGATTGATATTCCAGATGATGTAGAGCTCCTCAAGGGGCTAGTAAAGCAACTTTGGAGAGAAGTTGAGCGACTCAAAGCTGAGAACGCCGAATTGCGTCGTCGTTTGGGATTGGACAGTACAAACAGCGATCAACCACCGAGCAGTGATGGGTACAAGAAAAAGCCGATTCGTCCTGGTATTCCGAAAGCGACCGGGCGCCGGACTGGAGGCCAGGAAGGGCATCCGGGAAAAACCCTGGAGCGGGTAGAGAATCCTGACTGTGTTGAAGTGCATTTGCCGGAGCAGTGTGCTGGTTGTGGTCGGTCGTTCGCAGCGGAAGAGCGCTACGAAAGAGTCCAAAGCCGACAAGTTTTTGACCTGCCGGAACCGAAGCTTGAAGTGACCGAACATCGCATGGGGCAGATGACGTGCTGTGGCAAGATTCAAGGTGGCAACTATCCTGCCGGGATCAACGCCCCGGTGCAATATGGTCCTGGCGTGCAGACGTTAGTAACCCTCCTGTCTGTGGATAGGATGGCGCTGGAACAGATTTGCCGACTGTTCGGGGACCTCTATGGGATATGACCTGAACAGTGGGACGGTGCTCGATATGTTGGAACGTGGCTACGAACAGACGGCACCGCTGGAGGAGGCGACCAAGGAGGGCTTCAAGGGAGCGGAAGTTGTTCATTTTGATGAGACAGGGATTCATGTCGCGGGCAAATTGTATTGGCTGCATACGGCATCGACCGGCGAGCGTACCCACCTGTTTGTCCATGAGAAGCGCGGTGAGGAGGCGCTTGCCAGCGCGCCGTCAGTCTTGAAGGACTTCCAGGGGAAAGCGGTTCACGATTGTCTGGCGGCCTATTTCAAATTCGACGTTCTCCTGCATGTCCTGTGTGGCGCACATCTGTTACGAGCGCTCAAGGGATTGATAGAAGACGGCCGGGTCTGGGCCAAGGACATGCACGAATTTCTTCTGGACCTCTACAACAGACCGCATCCGATGGGGGCGGCGGACGAGATCCGTCAACACTACCGAATTATTCTTGAGCAGGCAGACCAGGAGGAACCACCTCCGATCAAGGGCCAGCGCGGCAGGCCTAAGCAATCACCAGGACGCAACCTGCTTGATCGACTCCGGACATACCACGATGGGGTACTGGCCTTTGCCCGACAAGCCGGGGTCCCGTTCACGAATAACCAGGCGGAACGGGACCTGCGGCCAGCCAAGGTTAAACTCAAGGTCAAAGGTCAGCGGTTGCTTCCGGACCGTCGAGGGCGCCCGGATCTATGCCCGTATCCAGGCGACTATTTCAACCTTCCGCAAGCAGGGTCACAAGGTCTTTACCTCACTGCATCAGGTATTTTCTGCTCCTGCTGCTGTTTAGTCACTAGGGACGTAGGTAGTTACCAAAAATGGCACAAATGGGTGTGGCAATCCACAATATCATTGTAAAACCTGTGGTGCTTATGGCGTACTTGAGCCCCGACAGGACTATACGGAAGAAGAAAAAGAGATCATTATAAAAGCTTATCAAGAACGCTCTCCGTTCTTAACTTATTTTTGCTTCCTGACTGTCCAACGGTTGGGGTCCACCTCACTTTTGTTTTCAGCACAGTTTTCAAAGTTTGGATCTGGATTGCGTTGAATAGAGAGACCCGAGAAGTCATTGCTTATGCCTGCGGTGATCGCCGTGAAGAAACGTGCCGAATACTCTGGGATCGCATCCCATCTGATTATAAAAAGGCCATTGTTTTTAGCGACTATTGGAAAGCGTATCAAGCCGTTATTCCCGACGAGCAACATCATCCTGTGGGTAAAGAAACAGGAGAAACGGCCCATGTTGAGCGTTGGAATAATACCTTGCGGCAGCATTTAGCACGCTTCGTACGTAAGACATTATCTTTTTCCAAGTGCCTCCATATGCATGAGATTTGTTTGAAACTCTTCCTGCACCGCTATAATACCGAATTATTGCCATCTATTGGCTAAGATTTCACTTAAATATTAACCATTACCAATTTCCGATCGTGGAAGTTGGGCGACCAATTAAATAAGTAATTGAAATGCCACGATTCCCTAAATTTAGTTTATTTATATCAAACCGATAATCTTCACGTTCCAACCCCGGTGTCATTTCTCGCAACTCTTCCACTGAATAGGTTCTCAGATGGGAAACTAGAGCATCCCAAGAATAAATGAATGGAGCCAGAGGAATAATATAGCTCAAAACTAGTCTGCTCCATTTGAAAGGTCTGACAAAAGGTGTCTGAAACAGAACAATAATTGGTGCGAATAATATCATTTTGATTACATTAGAAATCTTTCTCTCCGTAAATTCGAATATCCCTATAGCAAATTTTTTGTCTACTGCATCCTGGAGGATTTTTCTTCCAACATCCGGTCTAAAATGATGGAAACAGGTAAAAAGGGTACGTATGCCTTCTAAATTGTCAGGAACGGATGTCGCATCAATCGATTCCGGGTAAAAATCTATCTGACCGTTGGACAATCGGCGAACTCTCCGGAATGCCTCAAGGTTCGGATATTTGTCCGTCATCATTATTGATACTGGCTGTTTTTCTTGAGCTAATATTTCCTGAATTTGTAGTAATGCACCACCACCGCCTGAACATAGATCAATAATGCGTTCACAGTTCGTAATCCGTATCAATTCCTTGAGTTTAGGCACAACGGGTTCGTAGACTCGCAAAGCTATCAATTGATATTGCAGTAAATCTGTTATGAGGTTACGCAATTGATCAGGAAGCCATCTCTGGTCTTCAATTTCGAATAAATGCCATCTTCTCATGATATTTCCTCACTATTTTCTTACGTTTAGTTGGGCCAGTCTTTTCTGAAATCATATCTGCCGGACGCCAAAATATCGTTTGGATCCAATACCCTTTTTATCTTTTCGAGCAATTTACCGTAATCATCCTCAGGCGGTGGGAGGGAGGCCATGGAACCAATATCCAGGCGATAGGGGATGTAACCTTCTTCAGTCAACTTCTGCAGCATAGTATTATGGCATTCCCTGGCGCGTTCATCTTCACCGTCCACTTCCCGATCGTAAAGAATGGCTGTCGTGATATCCAAGCATCTTTCCGTAAAGCAATTTAGTGCCACATTGAACTCGAATTGGTACGATTTGACCGTTTCTTTGATGATCCTCAAGGCATTTCTCACCTGCTTCCCATCGAAAGGCACGGCTGGCACACACCAGATCAATCCACACCCATCGAGATCCGGATCCATACGGGCCGGCACCGGAAACCGTTTTTTCCAATATGCCATAGCTATCGTCTCTTCTGTCGGAATACCACGATGTAAGTTTTTGTCATACAACATATCCGCTATCCGCCCCATATCAAAGCCGGTTATCCGTTTTAAAATGGGTTGAATAAATTTAAGCACTTTTGCAATTCCGGCATCGACAAAAAACAGTTTATCAACTCTTTTCTTTAAAAGCTGCTTAATCAGTTTTCGTTCTATTCGACCCTGTTTGCGACTGACAGAGTATAAGGCCCCTTCTCCAACCCACACGGCCCCTCCTATCGATTTCCTTAATTTTTTCATGATTTCCATCGGAATCGGTGTTTCCCCACCGGTCTCTTCCCAGGGGTACTGTTGCTTCACAGACAACATTCTATACTCGTTACTAATAATAAAGGTTCCTTTGATGAGACCTGTCAATTTTAGTTGTCGCAAGGCATCGACGAGTTCTTCAAGGCGGGAGTCGTCGCTAATGGTGTAGAAAAAGGTTTGTAGATAATTGGGACGGGGATAAAGCCATACGGTCATTTTCGTGACTATCCCAAGGTTGGACTGGGTAAACAGTCCGTCGAAATAAGGTCCTACTCCCCAACGGTGAACCTTGGAAGCCTTGGCCCCGGAAAAGCGATCGAATCCGGTGTGAATACATTCCCCAGTGGGCAAAACAACTTCGAATCCACAGACATGAGCAAGTTTGTCTCCATAAGGCCCTTTCCCAATCCCCCGTTCCAGGGCGTTTCCAATCAAGCTGCTATCGGCTGGACCACCGGTTACGCTCATCATTAAATGTGACCCGCGTTCGCGGAGGTATTCAAACAATTGGCTTTGCGTCACGCCTGGTTCCACTGTGACATAGGCCAACTTATCATCGTAATCGGCAATTTTATCGAGCCGCCCGAGATCCATAACGACACAACCGTCTTGGATGGGAACTCGTGAACCATATCCCCAGTTTTTCCCTGTGCTGATAGGATAGATCGGTGTTTTGTATTGATTAGCAATTTTCACACAGGCCTGAACCTCCTCACGATTACCCGGCCTAATAACAGCGGGAACGGTCTGTGTCGTTACGAAGGTAGCCGTCTGCGCGGCTGTTCGCGTAGGTTGGTCCGTCAGGACATAATCCGACCCGAGGACTTTACGCCACGCCATTGCGGTATTGCGCAGATTTTCCATATGAATATTCCTTGCACTTAAAAGTCCGAAGAGCCCGCCGCTGTCATGGCATTCTCCAATATTTCCGCAATTTCTCGGACATGGGGTTGTCTGTGCATAGTGAAGTGATTGCCGGGAACCACATGATGCTCCAGTTGCGCAAGCTCTCTCCAGATAGCATCAATGGGCTCTCCGGCGGTATCAACCCGTTCACTTGCCATCAAGAACAGGAGTCTTCCTCCCCACGGAAGAGGTTGATATGTGGAGAGGGCACGAACATTGCTCCGATAAATCCGAGCAAAACGCCCAATATCCCCGAACCCGGCCAGGTTTGATCCGGTCGTTATCCGCCGGCGTAGGTGAGCTATACGATCCTCTGACGGTATATCCTGGAATTGGCGGAATAATTCCGGCTCCAGGTTGCTCGCTTCCGCTAAAAGATGAAACAGGATTTCCTCCTCTTCCGGCTC
The DNA here is from genome assembly GCF_004359955.1 of Candidatus Thiosymbion oneisti. Classification (NCBI taxonomy): domain Bacteria; kingdom Pseudomonadati; phylum Pseudomonadota; class Gammaproteobacteria; order Chromatiales; family Chromatiaceae; genus Candidatus Thiosymbion; species Candidatus Thiosymbion oneisti. Next base: position 6,605 of record NZ_SMSC01000043.1, on the reverse strand, counting down.
TTTCGTATCTTTGAACCTCAACGGATGGCCTGTGTCCGCCAGCACCAGGAGTGCCACCTCGCGACCGGCTGATTTTAGCACCCGAGCCATCTCGAAGGCTACGACGCCACCGAATGACCAGCCATACAGATTGCAGGGACCTTCCGGATAGAGCATCGCTATTTCTTCCACGTAACGCACCGCCATGGCCTCGATGCTCGTCAGAGGATCCGCTTTCCCCTCGAAACCAACTGCCTGGATCCCATACACCGGCTGATTCTCGTTCAGGTAATCGGCCAGCTCCCGATAACAGAAGGCTCCACCCCCTATCGGATGGATACAGAAGAGGGGCGGTTTCAGGTTTCCGGTTCCGGTCTTGAAGGGAAAAAGAATGCCGGGGGTCCAGTTCTCCTGCTCGCGTATCACCGTTGCCAACCCCGCCAGGGTTGGGTGCTCGAACAAAATACGCACCGGCATCTCTACCCCAAGATGTTCCCGAGTCAAAGAGGCCACCCTCACCGCCAGCAGGGAATGACCACCTAGATGAAAAAAATCATCGTGAATGCCGATGTTTCCATGCTCCAGCACCTCGACCCAGATGTTCGCAAGCGTTTTTTCGATCGGAGTGCGGGGTGCAATGAATTTCTGTTCCACATCTCTTCGGAACAGGTCCGGGGTGGGTAAACGTCGGCGGTCGATCTTTCCACTGGGTGTCAGTGGCAGGCTTTCCAACAGGACAAAGCGCACCGGGACCATGTAGTCGGGTAGTTTCTCTTCCATGAAGCGCCGTAATTCGTCGGGCGTCGGAGGCGGTTCCGCGTTTGGAACAGCGTAGGCGACAAGTCGCTTCTCATCCGACCGCACCTCCCAAACGATGACCACGCTTTGCCGTATGGATGGATGCTGCGTCAATACGGCTTCGATTTCGCCCAGCTCGATGCGAAAACCCCTCAGCTTGACCTGATGGTCAATCCGCCCCAGAGACTCTATATTTCCATCGGGCAGCCAGCGGGCCAGATCGCCGGTTTTGTAGAGGCGTTGCGGTTCACCGAAGACCTCGACCTCGATGAATTTCTCGGCGGTGAGTTCGGGGCGGTTGAGATAGCCTCTAGCCAATCCAACGCCGGCAATGCAGAGCTCTCCAGGAATACCTGGTGGTGTCAGATTGTGGTTAGTATCTAAAATATGGATTCGAGTATTGGCTATAGGCTTGCCTATCGGTGGTGGATTGCCATTGGCCCGACATTCCGTCAGTGTGGCACACACCGTCGATTCCGTGGGACCGTAGGCGTTGATGAATCTTCGTCCGCTCGACCATCTCTCGACCAGTTCCAAGGGACAGGCCTCACCGGCGACGACCATCGTTTCCAAACCGGGTAATTCGGCTTGGGGCAGGGCCACCAGGAAAGAGGGCGGCAGGGTCACATGGGTAATGGATTGGCGTTCGATTGACCGAACGAATTGCTCATCGGGCAAAAATCTATCGCCTAACCCCAGTTGCAGCGTGGCACCGCTGGTCAATGTGGTAGCGATCTCCGAAACCGATGCATCGAAACTGAAAGAGGCAAACTGCAACAGGCGGCTTTCCCGGATGATACCGAAGGCCTGAACCTGGGCATGAATCAAATTGGTCAGTCCCAGGTGCTCGACCATCACCCCCTTGGGTTTGCCTGTAGAACCCGAGGTATAGATCACATAGGCCAAATTTTCCGGCCCGCTTTGCCTTGCCGGATCTTCTTTGGAACAGGCCGCAATTTTCTCCCATTCGGTATCCAAACAAACCGTTTTCCCATTCGACGCCGGCAGCCCGTCCAATAACGAACTTTGGCTCAATAACACCTTTATCCCGGAATCCTCCAACATGAACTGTAAACGCCCTTCGGGATATTCCGGGTCCAGCGGTACATAGGCCCCACCCGCCTTCAGGATGCCCAGAAGGCCAATTATCATCTCCAGGGAACGCTCGACACAGATCCCCACCAGGGTCTCGGCGCCCACACCTAGCCCCATCAGATAATGGGCCAGCCGGTTGACGCGGCTATTGAGTTCCCGGTAGCTGAGTTGTTGGTCTTCGAATATGACCGCAATGTTTTCCGGGATTTTCGCGACCTGTTCCTGGAACAGATCCACAATCGTTTTGTCTTGCGGATAATGGGTCTCGGTTCGGTTCCAGGCCAGCAACTGTTGTCGCTCGGCCTCGATCAGTAAAGGCAGTCGGGAAAGCGTCTGTTTCGGGTTATCGAGAATCTCCTCCAACAAAACCCGGAAATGCTCAGCCATTCGAGTAATCGTTGCCTCATCGAACAGATCCGTGTTGTATTTAAAAACACCGGCAAAATTCTTCTCTCGCTCACTGAGTTCCAAAGATAAATCGAATTGGCCTTCTTGCTGCGGCATATCAAAAGGCGCTACCTCGATTCCTCCAATTTTAATTCTGACTTTTTGATCACCAGACATCCATTCATCCACCCAGCCATGCTTCTGCGATTTTTGCAAACCAAACGAGACCGGGAAGATCGGCGATCGGCTGGGGTCGCGTTTCGGTTGCAGGCGCTCGACCAATAAAGGGAACGGATAATCCTGGTGTGCCAGCGCGTCCCGAACGGTTTGACGTACTTGCCTTAGAAACACGCTGAAGGGGGGATTGCCGGACAGATCCGCTCTCAATACCATCATGTTGACGAAGTAACCGACGATCCCGGAGAACTCGGGTTGACTCCGGCCTGTGGTTGGCGAGCCTATTAGAATGTCTTCCTGACCGGTGTAGCGATGCAGCAAGACCTGAAAGGCCGCCAGAAACACCATAAAGGGGGTGGCACCTTCGGCCCTGGCAAACCCCCGCAGCCGTTCGGATAGGTCGTTGGTCAATTCGAAAGGATAGGAGGCACCGTTATAGGTTTGTGCCGGCGGACGCGGCCTGTCGGTTAGCAGTTGGAGCACTGGCAATTCACCGGCCAACTGCTTTTGCCAATAGGTCCCCAGCCGCTTCCCCTCATCACTTTCCAGCATGTCACTTTGCCAGCGAATGTAGTCCGGATAGAGTAAATCGAGGGGGAGAAGGGTTCGGCCTTTTGGCTCTCCCGATGAAAACAGTTGACCGAATTCGTCCCAGAATATCCAGGCGGACCATCCGTCGAACACGATATGGTGGATCGTCACCAAAAACACATGGTCCCACTCCGAGCGAGTAAACAGATTGGCTCGTAATAATGGCCCTTTTTTCAGATCGAATGGTTGTTTGTATGCGTGGATTACCCGCTCTTCCAACTCATCCCAAGACCATGCCGAGGCGTCCGTTTCCTGGAAGTCGACTTCCTGGTACGCATGAATTTCCTGAACAGGTTCACCATTTTGCATCGTAAATGTAGTGCGCAAAGACGAATGCCGATTGATCAAGGTCTGAAGTGCCGTCCGTAAGGTCGATACATTCACCGGGGAATAGAAGCGCGTGGCCGATGCAATGTTGTAGGCCGAACTGTCCGGAGCACCCTGGTGTATGAACCAAAGCGCTTGTTGTCCGTGGGACAAAGGATGCGAGGTTTTTACGCGGCTTGCCTTTTCGCGTAATAATTTTTTCAAACGCGAGCGCTTTTCTTCGATGGAGAGATCAGCCTTTCCGGAAGAATCATTCATGACATTTATCCCCGGCATCATGCTTTATCGAAAGTATCGTTCAGACCCCCACTGTTTTTGCCATCCCTGGCGTCTGGATTCCGACGTCCTAGCCGGAATGACGCAGCGGGGTCTGAACGACTACTTATCGAAATGCTCATCGAAAAGGGCATCGATCTCTTCCTCGCTCAATTGCTCGGATTCCAGTTTGGTGAGCATTTCCTCCTCGGAACTCGGCGCACTCGAGCTGGTCGGTGACGGTGAAGCACCGGTTCCTTCCTCCGCCAGCCGTGTTTTGATTTCCCGGCTCAAATCAAGAACATTGATATCTTCGATCAATTTCGCCACGGGTATATCGACATCCAGTTCCCCCCGCAGCCAGTTTCTCAATTCGATCGCCATGAGAGAATCGAATCCCATTGTGTTCAACGGTTGTTGTACATCCAATCGGGAGGGATCTACCTTGAGAATATCGGCAATCCGGTTTTTGATAAAGCCTGCCAGGATCGACTCGTATTCCTCCTGGGAGGCCTCTTCCAATTGATGCCTGATTGCAATGGATTCGGCATCGGATGCCCGAGCCGGCGTCAATTCCGATAAAAAGGCAGGCACCACCGGAAATTGCTGCAGGAAACGTGACCAGTCCACGGGGAAAACGCTGATCTGACCAACCGAAGACTGTCCCATCAATACGCCCAGAAGTGATACGCCTCTTTCCAAATCGATGTCATCTATTCCGAGCCCCGCCAAACGGTCCCGGTTCTGCTCGGCCAGATTGGCGGCCATCCCCGAGTCCGCCCAGGCACCCCAATTGATAGAAAGGCCCGCCAGCCCTTGAGCGCGGCGCAGATGGACCAGGGCATCCATGAAGGCATTGGCGGCCGCGTAATTGCCTTGCGCCAGAGAACCCAGCGTCGAGGCTATCGAGGAGAAACACACGAAAAAGTCCAATGGCCTTTCCTGCGTCAAGGTGTGCAGATGCCAGGCGCCTACTACCTTGGGGGCCATCACTTTGCTGAAACGTTCGATATTTTGTTGCAATAACACCCCATCATCCACGACGCCGGCGGCATGGATAATGCCCCGCAACGGAGACATTTCCGCATCTATTTGTTCGAACAGCCGGATCATCCGGGCTCGATCCGAGACATCGGCATTGGCTATCAGAATTTTGGTACCCGTTTCCTCCAGTTGCCGCAAAATTTCCCGCGCCGCATCGGAGGGCCCGCGCCGCCCCGCCAGAACCAGGTGTCGAACCCCTTGATCGACCATCCACCGGGCAACCTCCAGACCCAGCCCCCCCAGACCACCGGTAATCAGATAACTGTTCTCGGCGTGCAATGATGCACTCTCATCGGAGATGGATAGGGTGCTCTTTGCCAGACGGGAGACATACCGCTGTCCGTTTCGATAGGCTATCTGCCCTTCCTTCTCTCCCTCTCCGAAGGTAATCTCAGCGAATATATCGGCCACTTCCGGACTATCGATCATTGCTCCCCATACATCCGGATGTTCCAGGGCAATGGTTCTGCCCAATCCCCATAAGGGTGTCTGGGCGATAGCCAGGGAATCGGACCCCTCCTCTACCCTTATTGCATTGCGCGTCACCAACCATAGTTTGGCGGGCTGCTGATGTTTGATTTGCGCCTGCAATAGATGGAGCATACTGCCGCAACCCATGCGTTGGGCCGAAAGCAGGTCTTCAGTGGCCAAATCAGGGGCATCGGGGGCGTCCAGTCCCCACAGGTGAACGATCCCCCGTAAAGGTGGCATCTCTCCCTGCAAGACATCATCGAAGAGATGTTCGAAGTCGCCCGGTTCGGTCGGATTGACATGCCATACGTTGGGTTCTTCGTTCCCGTATTCCTTTCCCGCATAGACCAGGGCGCAGGAGTCCCCCGACTCTTCCAGACGTTCGGCCAGCGCCTGTCCCTGGCCGCCCCGGTCGGCGAATATCAGCCAACCGCCGGTAGCTTCCTCCGCCATGGCTTGGACGGTTTCAAGCTGATGCGCCCGCCAGGCAATTTCATACAGGTCATCCGATTTCGATCGAAAAAGGCGCCGCAGGACACTATGAGCGACGCGTGCTACGGTAAATCCGTTGATTCGGGCCACGGGAAGGCCCGATTCATCAAACAAGGACACATTGGTGGTTATGGTCTTTTCGTCCGCATCAACCTTCTCGACAAAGCTCCAGACACGCGCTCCGGCGGGACGGTAGACCCGCAATTCCTCCACGGCAACCGGCAAATAGACCTCATCGTCCGACGGCGAATCCGGCGTTATCGCCAGGTTCACTTGCACACTGGCGTCCAACAGCGCCGGATGTAACTGGTACTTATTGACCTGACTGGCCAATGATTCGGACAACTCGATTCGACCCAAGGCCATGTCCTCGCCCTGAAAGAGCTGCCTGACGGCCTGGAAATCGGGACCGTAATTCAGACCCTGTTCCTGCGCTGTCCGGTAATGCTCGGTAACGGAAAGTTCGCTGGCGCACTGGGTCTGCAATCGGGTTATATCGACCGCTTCCGGTGCCCCTTCCACTTGTCCGACAACCAGTTGTCCCATCCCATGCGGTGTCCAACGGGATTCTCCGTCCAGGCTGAAGATTTGGAAACGGTATCCCCGGTTTTGCGCAGACAAAACGACCTGGACCGTCGTGGTTTCTTCTTCCGATAAAACCAATGCCTGTTCGACGGCAAGCTCATTTATCGATACCGGTTGCTGGTCCGAAATGCCGAGGCCTGCCGCCAAGCCCATCTCCAGATAGGCGGTGGCCGGTAACACAGTGGTATCGAAGACGCGATGGTCCGCGAGGTAAGGTAGAAATGAAAGGTCGATTTGGGCCTCGAAGTGGATCTCATTCGTACCGGCAAGCTGTAATTTCTCCCCGATCAAGGGGTGGCCGGATCGGCTGGAGGTCATTCGCCGAGGGCTTCGGGTGGTTTCCTCATCACCAACCCAATAGCGCTGCCTTTGGAAAGGATAGGTGGGCAAAGGCACCTTATGGC